>JAYUZI010000278.1:0-14822 GCA_043751915.1 Gammaproteobacteria bacterium
AGCCGCCAGCTCGCGCACGAAGGCGAACCCGGCGCTTTCCTCGGCCGGCCCGGATTTCACGCTGTTGTTCATCTGACCGGATATCGGCCGTGACATTGCGCTTCTAAAGGAGGGCACCTGGCCGGCCCCGCCCGGCAGATTGCGAGCTGCGTCACATTGACGCAGCGGGGTCCGCCTGCACGCCAGTCAATTGTGCCGCCTGCGGGGCGGGCAGCGGCGGGGCTTCATTGACGATACGCTGGCCAATCTTGCGTCCCGTCCACCGTTCCAGGTCATCCATCCAGGTGAACGCGGCCGGCACCATCACCAGCGTCAGGCCGGTGGAGGTGACCAGGCCGCCGATCACGGCGATCGCCATCTGGCCCTGGAGCGCCGCGTCGCCAGCCAGGCCCAGCGCAAGCGGGAGCATGCCGGCGATCATCGCCACCGAGGTCATGACGATGGGCCGCGCGCGCTTGTGCCCGGCCTCGACGAGCGCGGTCAGGCGGTCCTTGCCGGCACGCATTTCTTCGATGGCAAATTCCACCAGCAGGATCGAGTTCTTGGCCACCAGGCCCATCAGCATGAGGATACCGAGCACCGTGGCGATCGAGAACGGACTCCCGGTAATGATGAGGCCGAGCACCGCGCCGCCGATGGAGAGCGGCAGCGCCGAGAGTATCGTGATCGGCTGGAACAGCCGTGCGAACAGCAGCACCAGCACGGCGAACACCAGCATGATGCCCGCAACCATGGCCAGTACGAAACTCGTGAACAACTCCTGCATGTACTGCGCCTGGCCGACCTCGACGATCTGCACGCCGGTAGGCAGGTTCTGGAAAACCGGCAGCGCGCGGATCTTCTTGAGCGCGGGCCCCAATTCGGTGTCGTTGAGGTCAGCCTCGAGCGAGACGCGTCGGTTCTGGTTGTAGCGCCGTATCTTCGACGGCCCCTGGCCAAAGCCAATGTCGGCGACCGCCTTCAGTGGCACCGTGGCACCGCTTGCCGTGCGCACCGGCAGGTTCTCGAGCGTCGCCAGGTTGCTGCGCGCCGACTCCACCAGGCTCACGCGAATCGGGATCTGCCGGTCGGCGAGCGAGAACTTCGCCTGGTTCTGCGCGATCTCGCCAAGCGTGGCGACCCGCACCGTCTCGCTGATACTCGCGACCGTGACGCCGAGCTGCGCCGCGAGGTCGAGACGCGGGTGGATCACGAGCTCGGGCCGCGCCATGTCGCCGTTGATGCGCGGATCGCGCAGCTCCTTGAGCGTGCGCATCTGGTCGATCGCCGTGTGCGCGGTGCGCTCCACCAGCTCGGGGTTGCTGCCGACCACAAACAGCGTCAGGTCGCGATCGCCGCCACCGCCGGACTGGCTCTGGAACGTCATGCGCGCGTCCGGAATCACCCGCAGTTCCCTGGTGAGTTGCGCCTCGAACTGCTTCTGGCTGAGCTTGCGCTGCTTCGCTGGAACGAGCTGCACGTAGAGATTGCCCGAACGCACCTCGCCGTCGTCGTCTTCGCCGATCGATTCGACCACGCTCAGTACTTCCGGATGGCGGTGCAGGATCTGGTAGGCGGCCGCGGAAGCCTGCGCCGTCTGGCTGAGCAGCACGCCAGGCGGCAACTCGACCTTGAGCGCCGAGGAGGAGTTGTCACTGTCGGGGAAGAAAGCTTGCGGCACCATTGCCAGGCCGACTACGGAAAGCACAAAGAATACGATGCCGGCGATCAGTGTCTTGACCCGATGCTTGACCGACCAGCGGAGCGCTTTCAGGTACCAATCCATGATCGGGCCGTCGGCGCCGCGCAGCGCGGCGTGCGGCTTGAGCGTATAGGCCGCCAGCAACGGGCTGATAAGCCGCGCGACCACCAGCGACATGAACACCGCCACCGCGACGGTGAAGCCAAACTGGATGAAAAACTGGCCGACCAGCCCGCCCATGAAGCTCACCGGCAGGAACACGGCGATGATCGCCATCGAGCAGGCCACCACCGCCAGGCCGATCTCGTCGGCCGCGTCCATCGCGGCCTGATAACCGCTCTTGCCCATTCTCATGTGGCGCGTGATGTTCTCGATCTCGACGATGGCGTCATCGACCAGCACGCCCGTGATCAGGCACAGCGCCAGCAGGCTCATCTGGTTGAGCGTGAAACCGAACCACTGCATGAAGGCAAAAGTGGGAAACGCGGCCAGCGGAATTGCCAACGCGGCGATGCCCGTGGCGCGCCAGTCGCGCAGGAACAGGTAGACGATCGCGACCGCGAGGAGCGCGCCCTCGATCAGGGCCTCGATGGAGGCCTGGTACTGCTGCTTGGTGAAGTCGACGGTGGTGAACACCTGCCGCAGGTGCACGCTGGGATTCTCGCTGCTGATCTTGGCGAGCTCCGCTTCCACCTGCTTCAGCGTCGCCACGTCGGAGGCGCCCTTGGCCTTCAGAACGCCGAAGGTGGTCGCCGGTCGGCCGTCGAGCCTGGAGATCGAGCGCACTTCGGCGATGCCGTCGCGCACCTCGGCAACATCACCGAGCCGTACCACGCGGCCGTCGCGGAGCGTGAGGCGCGTGTCGGCGAGCTGCGGCGCGGTGCGCGCGCTGCCGAGCACCCGGATCGACTGTTCACTGCCACCCACCTGGGCGCGCCCGCCGGCGGCGTCGATGTTCATCTGGCGCAGCAGGTCGTTGACCTCAGCCGCGGTGATGCCGAACGATTGCATGCGCGAGGGATCGAGGTCGACGCGGATCTCGCGGTTCACGCCGCCGGAGCGGTTGACCTGCGCCACGCCGGAAACTGCCAGCAGCCGCTTGTTGATGGTGTCATCCACGAACCAGGAGAGCTGCTCCTCGGTCATGCCCGTGGTGCTGGCCGCGTAATAGACGATCGGCCCGCCGTCGATCTCCTCGCGCCCGACCTGTGGCTCGAGGATCCCCTGCGGCAGGTCGCTGCGGATGCGGGCGACCGCATCGCGCACGTCGGTGGTCGCCCGGTCGACCGGCGTGCCGATCTGAAATTCGACGAACACCATCGCCTGGCCTTCGGTGGCTCGCGAAATGATGTTCTTGACGTTGCCGATCTTGGAAACCGACCCTTCGACCTTCTGCAGGACCTGCGTCTCGATTTCAGACGGCGCCGCTCCCGGCACGCTGATCAATACGTGCACGAAGGGCGCGGACACATCGGGATTCAGTGTGATCGGCATGCGCACGAAGGCGACGATGCCGAACACCGTGAGCACCGCGAACAGCACCAGCGGGAATACCGGGTGCGTGATCGCCCAGGCGGAAATGCGCCTCACGGGGCGCTGACCACGGCATTCGCGCCGCTGGCGGCCGCGTTGCGCTTGCCGCCGGCATCACCGCTCCCGCCGCCGCCGCTGGCCACTGCGCCCGGCGCCACCTGCACCGCCTCGCCGGTACGCAGGAAGGCGCCAGCAATCGCCACCACACGCTCGTTGCCCGTGAGGCCGCTGCTCACCAGAAGTCCTTCGGAATGCGCGCCGGCCACAGTGACGCCGCGCCGTTCAATCTTGTCATCAGCGCCGACGATCAGCGCATAGTTGCCCTGCTCGTCGCTCAGCACCGCGGTCTGCGGCAGCAGCACGCCCATGGTTGCGCCCGCCTGGATATCGGCACGCGCGAACGCGCCTGGCCGCAGATTCTGGTCGGCGGCCGGGAGCGAGATGCGCACCGAGCCCTGCCGGGTGACGGTATCGATGACGGCGCCGATCTGCCAGATGCGGCCGATAAAGGGCTGCGCCACACCTTCAAGACGCACCAGCGCTTGCTGTCCGACCTTGAGGCGCGGCATGTCCTGTTCGGCCACCTGGCCGCGCATTTCGATTTCACCGCCCTTGGCCAGGCGGAACAGCGGCGCGGCGCCGGGCAGCGCGATCTGCCCGACTTCGGCGACGCGCGTCAGCACGATGCCATCGCTCGGCGCCACCACGGTGGTGCGCTGCCAGCGCGTATGCGCTTCGGCCAGTTGCGCCTCGGCTGCCTTCGCCTTGGCCCTGGCCGTGAGCGCAGCGGTGCGGCGGCGCTCGAATTCCTCGGCCGAGAAGGAATCGCGCGCGCCTTCGGCACGCACATATTCCGCCTGTGCGGCCGCGGCGTTGGCCTGCAGTTCATCGAGCGTGGCTTCCGCGCCCTCGACCTGCGACTGCGCGGTGAACGGATTCAGGCGTGCGAGCACCTGCCCGCGCCGTACGTGATCGCCCGGCTCGACCAGCACGGCGGCGACGCGGCCGCCGTCGCCCTCGACGCCGATCGGCATGTCGTTCTGCGCGCTGATCTGACCGGTCAGCGACACGGTCGAGGTCACGTTGCCGAGTGCGGGCACGACGACCGTGACCAGCGGCGGCACGGCCAGGTCCTTGCCCGCGGAGGCGCCGGGCGAGTGACTCACCCGCCAGCCGATGCCAACCGCCAAAATGACGCTTGCGGCGATGCCGGCCAGCAGGCGGCGGGAAGGCTTGCGACTACGCCAGCCCCGAATTTCATCGTTCATATAGCGCTCCACCAGCCTGGGACAGGCGTCACTCCGCCCGTCATTAACCCTTAGACTCAGCTGGATGGGCGCTGGTTTCAGGATTGGCCACCCGCTCGATACAGCGCTCCCCTTGGTTGCGCGGGGCGTTCACGTAGCGGCCGACCGGGTAATACTCGAAATCTTCCAATGAGTTAGCGACCTGGGCTGCCAGGCGCGCGGCGTGATCCGCGGGCCACGCGGCCAGCCATGCGTCCCACGCTGGCTGGGGCAAAACGACCGGCGAGCGATCGTGGATGGCCCTCAGCGGGGCGGGGGCGGCACGGGTCAGGATGGCAAAGCTCAGCTGTATCTCGCCCGATGGGTTCTTCCATTCCGACCACAGGCCAGCGAAGCAGATCCCGGCCAGCGCCGGGGCGTGGATGAAGAACGGCGTCTTGCCTTCCGGCGCCGCCCGCCACTCGTACCAGCCGAGCGAGGGGACCAGGCAGCGGTTGTGGCGCACCGCGCCGCGCCACATCGGCTTGGTGGCCGCCTCTTCACTGCGCGCGTTGATGGTGGCCGTGGGGAGCGTGGGCTGCGACCACCAGCCCGGGATGAGTCCCCAGCGCATCGACAAGGCCTCGCGTTCACCGCCGCCGGCACCTCCCACATCGCCTGGCTGCTGCCGGATCACCGGCAGCTGCATCGAGGGCGCCGCGTTGTAGACGCGCTCGAAGGGGTTGCGCACCTTGATGTGGTACTCGCGCTCGATGGCGGCCTGCTCACGCGATACGAAGCGCCCGCACATAAGGCCTCAGCTCCGGGGCCTGGAAAGTGGAGTTGGCAGCAGTGACATCACCGGACTATTGTCGCGCATCCGCACGCCCTTCGCGTCGAGGCCCCCATGCAACGCCATGCTGGAATCATACTTACCCTGCTGGCAATGGTCATGACGCGGCCGGCGCCCGCTCACGAATCGCTCGCCGCGCTGACCGAGCAGGTGCGCGCCGCCGAGGCCGTCTGGCGGCGCGAGCGCGACAGCGTCTGGCGCATCGTGCTGGACTACGGTTGTCCCGCGTGCGGCTGCCGCCAACTACGCTGAAATCGCCAGCTTTTCGGATTCGTAGACGCGCCGCGCCAGTGCGAACACCGCCGCGGCGGCTAGCAGCGTCACCAGCGCGCTCAGGGCCAGCGCAGCCACCGGCACCGGCTCGGCGCGCAGCAGACGCATGATCGCCAGCTGCTGCCCGAGGAGCGGCACCGCGTACATCCACAACTGCGCCTTGACCGGCAGCACGCTGAGCACGATGGAGGGGATCAGCGGCACCAGCTGCGCGAGCCCCAGGTAGGTCTGCGCCTCGCGGACGCTGCGCGCAAAAGCGGCGATCAGGATCTGCGCGATGCAGATCAGCAGCACCAGCGGCACCAGCATCGGCAGTGCGACCGCAAAGAAATGCGGACCCAGCGCCAGGCTCATGCCCAGCTGCTCGGTGGGCATGAACTGCCCGACCACCAGAAAGGCGAGCAACCCCAGCGTCAGGCTCGCCGTGCTGAAAACCGCGGTGGCCAGGAGCTTGCCGAGCAGAATGCGATCGCGCGGCACCGGGTTGATGAGCAGCGGCTCGAGTGATTGCCGTTCGCGCTCACCCGCGGTCGAGTCGATGGCCAGCCAGATGCCGCCGATGAAGATCGTCAGCACCAGCATGTACGGCAGCATCGCGAACAGCAGTGCGCCGCGCCCCTGCGGCGTCGCCAGGTCGCGGTTGGCGACCACCAGCGGCATGGACACGGTGGGTGAAAGTCCACGCGCCAGCAGACGCAGTGCGCCGTTGCGGTGGCTGTAGCCCTCGAGCATGCCACGCAGGCGATCGACGTCGCCCGCGCCCTCGCGGCGCGAGGAATCGTAGATAATCTCCACCTGCGCCGGACGCCCGGCGCGCCAGGCCGCGCCGAAATCAGCGGCGACCCGCAGCGCCAGGTCGATGCGCTGCTCGCGCACGGCGAGCTCGGGGTCGGCGACCGGAGCCTGCGCTTCCAGGCCCATTTGTTTCAGCGCGCTGATCAGTTCCGGCGCGCGCTCGGCGCCGATCACCACCACCGGGAGCGGTCGCTCGGCTTTCTCAAGCTCGCGCCCCACCACCAGGCGCATCAGCACCAGGAACAGCACCGGACCGAGCAGCGGACCGAGCAGCAGGCTGTTCATGAGTACCCGCCGGTCGCGCAGGCTCTCGCGGCATTCCTTGATGAATACCGTCAGCGTCGCGCTCACGGCGCCTCACCGATGAGCTTCACGAAGGCTTCTTCAAGATGCTGTTCGTCGGCCAGCGCGCGCAGCTCATCGGCACTGCCATCGGCGACCACACGGCCATGGGCGATGATGACGATACGATCGCACAGCGCCGCGACCTCCTGCATCAGGTGCGTCGACAGCAGCACGCAGCGACCCGCGGCCTTGAGGCCACGCAGGAATTCCCGCAGGCCCCGCGTCGCCATGACATCCAGTCCGTTGGTGGGCTCGTCGAGCAGCACGTTGCGCGGTCCGTGCACCAAAGCGCGCGCGATCGCGGTCTTGACCCGCTCGCCCTGCGAGAACCCCTCGGTGCGCCGGTCGGCGATGTCCTGCATGGCGAGCGTCATGATCAGCGCATCGCATTGGGTACGCGTGGCCTCGGCGTCCATGCCCTGGAGTGCGGCGAAATATTCGATGTTCTCGCGGGCGGTCAGCCGTTTGTACAGGCCGCGCGAGTCCGGCAGCACGCCCAGCGTACGCCGCACCGCCAGCGGCTCGAGCTGCACGTCGCGGCCGTCGATGTGAATGGTGCCGGCGTCCGGACGCATCAGCGTGTAGAGCATGCGCAACGTGGTGGTCTTGCCGGCGCCGTTGGGCCCCAGGAGCCCGGTGATTTCGCCATCGCGCGCGCTGAAACTCACGCCGTCGACCGCGCGCTTGGTGCCGAAGGACTTGCGGAGGCCCGAAACTTCAATCACCAGACTGCCCCTTCATGGATTGCTGCCGTTCGCGTCGCTGAAAAACGGAGTCTGCGCCAGCACGTCGAGGCAGCGCGCATCGAGGTGCTGCGCATCAAGTGTGCGCAGGAATTCGTCCAGCAGCCGCGGCACGCAACCCACCGACAGCAGGCCGTGCCCCTGCCCCGCAAGTTGTAACAGCCGCGCACGCGGGAGCGTGCGCGCGATCTCCTGGCCGTAGCGGGCCGGTGTCACCGGATCATGCGCGCCTGCCAGCACCAGCACTGGCAGCGTCCCACTCAGCGGCACGCCAAAGTCCGCCGGGCGCGCGCCGTGCGGCCAGGCCGGGCAGGCCGCGAGGAGCCATTCGGTCAGGCCATTGCCCATGACCGTTCCCTCATCGGCGGGATCTGGCCGCAGGCGGTCGGCGTCCTCGGCACAGATCACTGACAACGCCATGCCGCCGGTCAGGCTGTCGGCCACATCGCCGACCACGACCTGTGCCTGGCCGAGCAGCGGCTCGTAGCGGCCGGCGTCGGCTTCCTGCAGCACGTAGGGCAGGAGCGCCGCTGTGAGCGGGCTGTACGCATAGAGTCTCACCAGCTGCGCCAGCGCGCCGGCGTCGATGGTCTGGTGCTCGACGCGGAAGCTGTAGGGATCACGGAGCGTGAGCTGCTGCGGGTGGGAGCGCAGCCGCGCCTGCAGCCGCTGCAGTGTTTGGTACGGATCGCCGTAGCGCTGGGCGCAGGCACTATCGGCCCGGCAGCGCGCGAACAGCTCGCGCAGCACCGCTTCGAGGTTGCGGGCATGCTCGCTGCCGAGCGCCAGCGCGTTGGGCACCGAACTGTCGAGCACGATCGCGCGCACTGCCTGCGGGTGACGCCGCGCGTATTGCTGCGCCATGCGCGTGCCATAGGAAACGCCGATGAGATCGAGCTGCGGACTGCCGAGCGCGCGCCGCACGGCTTCGAGATCTTCCACCGCATCACTGGTGGCGTAAAATTGCGGCGCCGCGCGCGGCGCGAGCCGCGCCACGCAAGAGCGCAATCCGTTCACGGCACGCGCCACCGAGGCGCTGTCGTCTGCGCCGCAATCGAGCGCATTCGAGCCGCCCGTGCCACGCTGGTCGACCAGCAGCACGGCACGTTGCTTGCGCAGCGGCTCGAACGCACCGGCAATGGAAGGATAGTCTTCCGTAGCCGCGCCACCAGGGCCGCCGTCGAGGAAAGTCACCAGGTCGGCATCCGCCCGCGCAGCCGCCGCCCGCACCACGGCGATGCGCAGACGGATCCGCCGGCCGGCGGCCGCGCCGTAATTCTCCGGCACTTCCATGCCCGTGCAGTAAGCGCGCAGGGTGGGCACGCCCATCCCGCGCTTACCGATATCGCAAGGTTCCAGTGTGAGAGTGCCCATGTGCAGGAGGTCGGGGGCCACGGCGGATACGGCCAGCGCAGCCCCGCCCTTGCCGCCCTTGTGCGGCATCAGCGACCAGGCGATTGCCGTTACCAACAGCAGCACCAGCACGACGCGTCGCAGGCGTGGATTCAAGCTGGCTGCGGCCGTGCGCGGTGCCCGCGGCGCAACTGGTAGGCGAGATAACTCACGATAATGATATTAAGCACGGTTGCGCCGAGCACGGCCAGCGGCTTGTGATGATTCCCGAAGAACAGCTGCCACAGTTCGAAGGGAATCAGAGAGGCCGTGGCGATGACCGTGAGCCATTCCGCCCAGGTCTTGCGCAGCCACAGACCGATGCCCTCGGTCAGCAGTATCGCCGTGTACAGCCCGGTCACAACCACGATGCCGCTGATGCGCGTCGAGCCCAGCGAATCGAACCAATCGAGCGCCCGCTCAAGGAGCCGCCGCTCGAAGGTGTCGGTGAGCGTGTTGAGCCAATCGTGCAGATGCTCGACGAGCTGCGGGTTGAGCAGGCGGTACAGACCGTAGGTCGTCGCCAGCAGCAGCAGAGCTTTGCCGATCTTGAACAGCCCGATGAGACGCAGCCCGTCGATACGACGGTTCGCTTCCTGGCCACTGACGCAGGGTCGCATGGCGATATTCTACAGGGCTGCTACCGCAAGGAAGCCGAGGCCAATCGTGGCCAGCATGATCGCGTAGGCCAGCGCCCCGTAGGCGCTCAGCCCGGGGATTGCCCACAGCAGCAGCGAGTCGTTGCCGCCGGGCACCAGCGCCGCGCCGAACCCCATGACCAGCCCACCGACGGCGCAGCGCAGCGCGCGTTGCAAGGTCGGCCACTGCAGACGGACCCGGCCGGCCAACCGGGCACCGGCCAGCGCGCCGGCAAATAACATGAGCGCCGCAAGGTTGGCGCTCCAGTCCACGAGGCCCGCTCGCCCATGCGCCAGGGTATCGAGCACCGTACCGTAGCTCCAGCCCGGATGCCGGGCGTAGATGAGGCCCGCCAGCGCGCCGGCAAGCAATGCGCGCCACCTGCCCATGAACCTCGCGCGCCTCGTCAGCATGAAAATGATCAGCGCGAAACCGAACAAACCACCCAACCAGACAAAGCCAGTGGCCATGCGCGCAGCCGGCGTGGCAGCGGCGGGCAGCAGTGCTCCGGCTTCCGCGACACGCGCGCCAAGCCCGATACCGGCCAGCGTAAACAGAAAATTCAGGTTACCGGAACCGAGGTAGAGGACGCTGCCGAGGTAGCAGCCGCCGTTGATCAGCGCGCCCAGCCCCAGCAGCACGCCACCGACGATGATTCCGGCGTGGAACGGCGCCGCCCCTGGCAACAGCACCGTGACCGGCGCCACGCCTGCGAACACCAGCAGCAGCACGCCGGCGCCACTGGCGGCGAGCAGCAGCCGTTCGATGCCGGAATAGTCGCGGGCGACAACAGCCTGCTGCATGCCGGCCACCGCACACAGGCTCACGCGCGACAGTACCGCGCCGAGCGCAAAGGTCAGCAGCAGGAACAACGCGTCAATCACTGGTCTGGAAGCCAGGCAAGGCGACGGCCGCCCATCGGGTGGTCATCGCACTGCCGGAATGCGCAGGGGCACATCGGGACAATTGTTGCGCACGCCGCGGCCGCAGGCGCTCAACACCAGCTCCTTGTCCATACACACGCGCACTTCGGCAAGTTCATCGCGGTTGCAGGCCACAACGACGCCGTTCGCCTGCAACGCCGGGTTCGCCGCGCGGAACGCAGCCACGATCTGGGCCGCCCGCATCGCCCGGCCGACGCGCGGCGCCTCGAACGCCGAGGGAATCTTCACCACCGCCAGCGCCCGATCGGCGCTGTTGAAATAATTGAGGGCACTCATGCCGCTGCAGCTGCCATGACGCGCCCATTCGTGCTGCATCAGTTTCGGGCTCGGAAACAGCGTCTGCCCGCGCGCCACGGCCGCGGCCGGCAAGGCCGCGTCGGGCGTGCAGTTCTCGGGATAGCTGCCGTCCGCATTCTGTGGCCACAGTCCGTGCAACACGAAACCGAAACCCCGGCTGCACTGGGCCCGATCCTCCTGATGAATCAGGCAATAACTCGGCGACCAGGAAAGCGACAGCAGAAAATAATCGAACTGGCCC
Organism: Gammaproteobacteria bacterium; assembly: GCA_043751915.1. Lineage (GTDB taxonomy): Bacteria > Pseudomonadota > Gammaproteobacteria > Steroidobacterales > Steroidobacteraceae > FEN-1191. The sequence goes on from JAYUZI010000278.1 coordinate 10,963, forward strand.
GTGACTGCTGGCGCCCCTTCGCCGTTGCGGCGGTGCCCATGGTGACGCGCAGCGGCCGCGCCGACCGCCAGACACAGCGCCAGACACATCAGGCTGCGCACGGCAGGCATGCTGCTCACGCTAACTGACGCCGCACCCACTGCTGAAACCGGAAAACGTCATAGTCCTCCGGCAGCAAATACCCCTGTGCGTGCGGCGCCGAGTGGAGCCCGCGCTGCGTCAGCTCGCACACCGTCGCGTCTTCGCTCATCACCTGTGCCGAGAAATCGCAGGCGCGCGAAATGTCGACCGACGGGTCGGCGAGTGTCTCGCGCGGAAACAACCACTGGATCTCGAGTTCCATCGCTTCGGGGCCGAGCGGCAGCAAGCGCGAAGAGCGCACGTGGTCGGCGTGCAGCACCAGGTAGTGCGAGGGGAGGCTGGTCATGTAGTGGTAGCCGAGGCGCCGCGCTTCCGCCGTCAGTTGCGGAAAGGTCGGGCCCACGGGCGCTCCGTCGAGCGACCAGGTCTGCGCGCCGGCCTTTAGGCCGCCCGCATACAGCGGATCGCCGTTGCCCTCGTGCGTGCGCCACTGCGGGTCGTCGCGCGGCTCCATGATGCCGCGCTTGTAGATGGGCACCAGGCTGCTCAAGGCCGGGTGCACCCCCGCGCAGTGCAGGCACTCGTTGTAGTTTTCCCAGAAGACTTTCCAGTTGCAGGCGACGCGCTTGGTCAGTGTGCGACCGACGACGAGATCCTCGAGCGGCCAGTGGCCGAAGGCGTCGCGATTTTCATTGAAGTGCCCCTCGCCGGCCTGCGCCGGATCGCCCAGGTGCACGTACACGAAACCGCGCCAGATCTTGAGTGCCACGCCATACAGCGACAGCTCGCGCGGCTCCAGGTAGCCCTCGGGTCGCACGGACGGAATCTTCGCGAGCGTCCCGTCGAGCCGGTAACTCCAGGCATGGTAGGGACAGGTGATGTGCCCGGTCGGCAAGTGACCTTCGGCGGACGCGCACAAAGTAGAACCGCGGTGCCGGCAGGTGTTGAAGAAGGCGCGCAGCCGATCGTCACGATCGCGCACCACCAGTATCGGTTGGTCGCCAATGGTGAAAGTGCGGAACGAAGGCGCCGCGGGAAGCGATTCCGCGCGGCACAGGTAAATCCAGTGGCGGCGCCAGATGGCCGCCAGTTCGCGCTGGTGGTGTGCGGAATCGAAGTACCAGGAACTCTCGAGCGTGCGCTCAGGTTTCTTCAGCCCGTTGAAGCCGCCGGCCATCGGATCTTCGTTGATTGCTGCCACCATGGAAAACCACCCGCCACTATTCGGCAACCGTTAACGACCGCGCCTGATGACCCAACCATTGGGCATCGGCTTCATGCCGATCATCGGATAATACCCTTCGGCGCCCGGGGCGGCGAACAGGAACAGGGAGGCCGAGTCCCCGGCGGCAGCCCGGGTCTCGGCCACCAACCGCTGGCCTATGCCCTGGCGCTGATAGTCCAGGTCGACCGCGAGATCCGACAGGTAACAGCAGAAGGCGAAGTCGGTGATCGCCCGTGACACACCCACCAGCTGCGCGCCGTCGCGCGCCGTGACGATGACATCGGCATTGCGGAGCATGCGCTCGAGCCGCTCCGGCTCGTCGACCGGCCGGCGCACGCTGAGCGTTGAGGCGACCAGTACGGCGCGAAATTCCTGCGCTGAAAGCCCGGGCTCGAGCGCGTAAACGATCGGCACGCGAGCTACTCTAGCGCCCTCACACGTCGAGATTGGCGACCGACAGCGCGTTCTTTTCGATGAACTCGCGGCGCGGCTCGACCTGGTCGCCCATCAGCGTCGTAAAGATCTCGTCGGCGGCGACCGCATCGTCGATACGCACCTGCATGAGGCGGCGCGTCTCCGGGTTGATGGTCGTGTCCCAGAGTTGCTCGGGGTTCATCTCGCCCAGGCCCTTGTAGCGCTGGATCGACTGGCCCTTGCGCGCCTGATCGAACAGCCACTTCATCGCTTCCTTGAAGGAGCCGACCTCGAGCCGCTCTTCACCACGCGCTACGGAGGCGCCCGGCCCGACCAGACCGGCCAGCGTGCGGCCCAGATCGCTGATGCGCCGGTATTCGGCGGACTCGAAGAACTCACGCGTCAGGTGCTTGTCGGTGATGGAGCCGTGTTGTGTGCGGTGGACGATGATGCGCGCCGCGTGGCCTTCGCTGGCCGGGCGCACTTCGGCCCGGTAGCTGTGCGCCGAGTCATCCGCGGCGTTGAGACTTTGCACGAGACTGGCGCACCAACTGTCGAGAAACCCGGGACGGTCAAAGCTGTCGATCGTCACTTCGGGCTGGTAGATCAGCGTATCGAGCAGCCGCTCGTCGTAACGGCGCGACCAGCGGCGGATGATGGCCTGCACTTCCATGTACCTGCGGGCCAGCAGTTCCAGGGCCGAGCCGGTGATCGGCGCGGCGCCCGCGCTCGCCTGGAGCGAGGCGGCATCAAGGGCGCTCGAGAGCAGCAGCGCGTTGAGTTCGTTCTCGTCCTTGACGTAGGTTTCGACTTTGCCGCGTTTCACCTTGTATAGGGGCGGCTGCGCGATGTAGATGTGGCCGCGCTCGATCAGCAGCGGAATCTGCCGGTAGAAGAACGTGAGCAGCAGGGTCCGGATGTGCGAGCCGTCGACATCGGCGTCGGTCATGATGATGACGCGATGATAGCGAAGCTTGGCGATATCGAATTCGTCGCGGCCTATACCGCAACCTAAAGCCGTGATTAAAGTGCCCACTTCAGCAGAAGAGATCATCTTGTCGAAACGCGCACGCTCGACGTTGAGGATCTTGCCCTTGAGCGGCAAAATCGCCTGCGTGCGCCTATCGCGCCCTTGCTTCGCCGAGCCGCCGGCCGAGTCGCCCTCGACGATGAAAATCTCGGAGAGCGCCGGGTCTTTTTCCTGGCAGTCGGCCAGTTTGCCCGGGAGCCCGGCGATATCGAGCGCGCCCTTGCGGCGCGTCATCTCGCGCGCCTTGCGCGCCGCCTCGCGCGCCCGCGCCGCGTCGATGATCTTGGCGACGATGGCTTTAGCCTGGCTGGGCTGCTCGAGCAGGAAATCGCCAAGCTTGGCCGCGACCGCCGTTTCCACGATGCCCTTCACTTCGGAGGACACCAGCTTGTCCTTGGTCTGGGAGGAGAACTTAGGATCTGGCAGCTTGACCGAGAGGATCGCGGTCAACCCTTCGCGGGCGTCATCGCCCGTGGTCGGCACTTTTTCCTTCTTTGCCGCGAATTCTTTTTCGATGTAGTCGTTCAACGTACGCGTGAGCGCGGCACGGAAGCCCGACAGATGGGCGCCACCGTCCTTCTGCGGAATATTGTTGGTGTAGCAGTACATGCTCTCCTGATAGGAGTCATTCCACTGCAACGCCACCTCGACATTGACCAGGCCCTCCTGGGTACGGAACCAGAACACGTTTTCGTGCACCGGCGTGCGCCCGCGGTTCAGGTGCTTGACGAAGGCCTGCAGGCCACCCTGGTGCTGGAACACATCGTGCTTGTCCTCGCGCTCGTCGGTGAGCTCGATACGCACGCCGGAATTGAGGAACGAGAGTTCGCGCAGCCGTTTGGCCAGCGTCTCGTAGATGAACTGGATGTGCGTGAACACCTGCGCGCTGGGCTTGAAGCGGATCGTACTGCCCCGCTCCGTCGTCGGGCCGACGTCCGCCAGCGGCGCCACCGGTTCGCCAAGGTGGTATTCCTGCCGGTGCATGCGTCCTTCGCGGCAGATCGTCAGCAACAGCGTGTCGGACAGCGCATTGACGACCGAAACGCCCACGCCGTGCAGCCCGCCCGAAACCTTGTAGGAACTGTCGTCGAATTTTCCGCCCGCGTGCAG
>JAYUZI010000279.1:0-3072 GCA_043751915.1 Gammaproteobacteria bacterium
GTAGTCTCTCCAATCAGCGCCCGCTCGGCGTCCAGCAGCGCAAGTTCCACACCAACCTCCGGCGCAAGAATCTTGATGAAATCGTCGTGAATGGCTCGATTGTCGTCTACGACTAGTACGCGCCGGTTCAGGAACTGATTATTAGTGGACATACGCGATCCCGCGCGGTTGTAGCGGCAATTGCAGTGTGAAGGTCGCGCCATGGCCGGTGCCCGGGCTCTCGACGCGTAGTGCGCCGCCGAGTTCCTTGGCCGCCAGCGCACCGCTGTGCAGGCCGAATCCATGACCGTTCTGTTTGGTCGTGAATCCATGGCTGAATATGTGCGTCATGTTCTCGGGCGGTATGCCGACACCATTGTCGGTGACGGCGATGCAGATGCCGTCGTCGCAGCGGCCGATCCCCACCCGTATGGACTTATCGGCGCGCTCGGTGACCTGACAGGCGTGCTCGGCATTGCGCAGCAGGTTGACGAGGATCTGCAGGACCTTGTGCTTGTCGACGATGATCGGCGGGACCTCGGTAAATTCGCGCTGCATCGCGATCGCGTGCCGCGCCAGGCTGTCCGCGTTGAAGCGCAGGCCCTCCTCCACCAGTTCCCGGACGTCGACGGACTCGGTCACCCCGCCGAGCTTCGCGTGGCTCTGCTGCATCGACACGATTTCCTTGATGTGCACGATGTTGCCGCGCAGTCGGTCCAGCTCGTCGAGCGCCGCGCCGCGCTCGGCAAGCAGCTTTTTCGACAGTTCCTCGAGATACACTGGCAGATGCCGGCCGCGCTCGTCCCGGGATATGAACTGGCCTAGGTCCGCCTGGTGCTCCTGCATCAGGGCCACGACCCGGCTGAGCCCGACCGCCTTGGATTTCTTGATGGCGTCGCACACCAGGCTCGCCGACACGCTGACGCTGTTGAGCACGTTGCCGACGTTGTGGAGAACGCTGGCCGCCACTTCCGCCATGCCGGCATGACGCGAGGCATCGCGAAGCTGCGACTGTAGCACCGCTTCGCGCTGCTCGGCCGCGACTCGCTCGGTGACGTCGAGGTCGATGCCCACCAGGCGCGAGCCGCCGGCTGCGGAATCGCCGACCGTGGCTGCAATGGACTCGATGTGCCGCACGGACCCGTCCGGCAGCAGTACGCGGTAGCGGCTGTGCAGCGGCTGGCCGGCGCTCAGAGCACCGGCCATCGCCTGGGCCGCCACATCGCGGTCGCCAGGGTGGATCAGGGCCAACCAGCCAAGCAGCGTCGGACAGAAGTTCCGCTCGGTTTGGCCGTACAGCTCGTCCATCGTCTCGCTCCACCAGAGTGCGTCGTCCTTCTCCTTCAGCTCGTAGACGCCGGCGCGGGCGGCCTTGGTCGCGGCGCTGAATCGAATGGAAATGGTTTCCAGTTCCGCGCGCCGCTGCCTCTCGGTGGCAGCGTCCGCGTCGAGCTTCTCCTTCAGGCGGCGGCGCGTCGCCAGCACGAACATCACCGACAGCGCGCCGCTGGTGATCAGCGCCGCGACGACCAGCTTCTTCTGGAGAATCGCCGAGTCGATCGCATCGCGGACGACCGCCTGGTCGCGGCTGACGAACGCATCGTCGATCGCGCGCGTCTGCTGGTCCCCGCGCTGGATGCTTTTACGCAGCGGCAGCAGCGCTTCGAGCCGCACGCCGTTGCCGACATCGCGGGCCAGCTCCGCGACTAGCTCGGGCGTGTTGCCCAGTATCTCAGCCTGACCGCGGCTTTGCAGTTCCCCGAGCTGCTCCGCGGCCGCGCGCAGCGCGTCGGCCGACTGTCTGCCAAGCGTGCCGGTGTCGACCGCATCGGCCGCGCCGTTGGTGAAAGTCCTGAAGTTGGCGCGCGCCTCGCTGGCAAGGTTGCGCAGCGGCCTTGCATACTCCAGTGCGCTCGCACGCCGCGCATCCACGATCAGCTGGCCGCAGAGCACCAGCAAAACCGGCAGGATTACGGCAAGGAACTGCAGAGCGATCAGATTGTCGGTTGAGCGTCGCATAATGACGGCATGACTGGCGTTCACGAGACGCTATCTCGGTCAGCATGTACGCATTTGGCACCAGTGCTCAAAGTTAAGTCGCGTGCACCGCGACGCTTCGAAACTGTGACGCGGATCGTGCTTTTGGCAGCCGCCGCGCTTGTGCGGCGGCGCTTTTCGGCCAGTCGAGGCTTAGCAGCAGTGGTCGGTGCGACCGGGACGCGCATCGAGTGATCACAGGCGCAGGCAACCCGTAGTGCCGATCGACGGTCCCCATGCGCGGCGCACCGGCCGCGATTCGCCGTTCGCGGCGGCGGATGGCACTCGCCAAACTAATCGGCCGGGTCGTTTGGTCAACCGCAGGTCAGCCTCGTCGCGCGACGCGTGAATTCACATTTTGATTTCCTGGCTGGCTGCCGGTTGATAGAAATGAGAATTACGTAGCGGTCGGCAACGCCGCCGCTGTCATATTGTTAGCGCATGAGCAATCCGGAGCTTTCACACATGGCCTTCGTTGTTGACCGCGGTGCGCAGGGCTGCTTGCCATTCGCCGCGGATCGTGGCGCGAGACGTCGGCCGGCGGCCGCGGCGCGGCTCTCAGTGAACTTGCTGGGCCCCGCCCGGCTCGTGCGCCGGGCCGCGTTCGCATGCGCGGCCTTGCTTGTCGCCGTAGGGGCCATGGCCGGGCCTGCTGGCGGCGCCCGGCTCGAGCAGTTGCCGCCGAGCTGGCACGATGACCTGGGCCGGTCGTTCGCGCTGGCCGACCTGATCGGCCACCGTGTCATCCTGTCGATGGCCTACACGCGCTGCCACAAGGTCTGCCCGGCGACGCTCGGCCAGTTGCAGCGCATCCAGCAGGTTCTGGACGCGCGCGGCGAACAGGCCAGCTTCGTGATCGTCGGCCTGGACCCTGACAGCGACGACGCGGCCAGCTGGCACCAATATCGCGCCAATCGGCGGCTCGACCGAAGCAACTGGCATTTCCTCACCGGCACGCGGCGCGACGTCTGGCAACTCGCGCGGCGGCTGGAGTTCCAGTTCTGGACCTACGACACCCACGTAGTGCACGACTCACGGATCGTCGTGTTCGACACC
>JAYUZI010000280.1:0-4833 GCA_043751915.1 Gammaproteobacteria bacterium
TCGATGTGGCGCCAGACACCGCTTTCAAACGTGGTGCGTGCCGCCGCCACAGCGGCGTCGACATCGGCGGCTTCACAGCGGGCCACCGCACCAATGACCCTCCCGTCGATCGGACTCATGGCATCAAAGGTCCGCCCGCTCAGCGCCGCGCGCAGTTGCCCATTGATGATCGCCCGGCCTTCCGGACGAAGTGAACGGGACAGGGTTTCCCACGCGGCGCGCGGGCGGGTTGCAAGTTCAGGCGCCATGGCGGTGCATTGCTCCAGCGGGTTTGAGGCCCCGGGGGGTCGGAAATGGCATGCGTGTATCGAAAAATGTCATGGAATCATTGTCCGGCCGGGTTATTTCTAAGCACCGGCGCGCGCGTTACTATGAGCCACCATGAGCAAACCCGCCATAGGCCGCCGCTGGCTGCCCCTTAACGCCCTGCGGGCCTTCGAAGGCGTGGCCAAGCATGGCAGTTTTACGGTCGCGGCCAACACGCTGCTTATTTCCCAGAGCGCGCTGTCGCGCCACGTCATCGCGCTCGAGACCTTGATCGGTGCACAGCTGTTCGAGCGCCGCCCGCATGCCCTGGTGCTTACGCAGGCGGGACAACATCTGCTCCCCGCAGTGATCAAGTCCTTCGACCGCCTGGAATACGCGCTCGATGACATCCGCAACGAGGGCACGCCGACACAGCGTACGCTCCGTGTGCAGATGCCCCCGAGTTTCGCCGTGCAGCTCGCGGTGCCGATCCTGCGCGATTTCCGGCGTGCGAGTTCGGAGGTCGAGATCGACCTGGTGAGTCCCTATGGCGTGGGCCCGCCGCTGAGCGATGTGGACGTGGCGGTGATCTACTCGAAACCCACGGTCACGCATATGATCGCGGATTTGCTGTGGCCTGTGCGCCTGAGTCTGCTGTGTCACCCGAGTCTGGCCGCGAAGCACGCGGGCAATGATCTGCCGACGTTTCTGGCTGACAATGAACTCATTCACGTGCGCCTGGCTGAGTTACCGCGCCATCACCTGTGGGCACAGTTCCTGCGCCAGTCCGGCATCAGTTCGGTGAATTTCGAGCGCGGCCTGGTGTTCGATACCGCGACCCTGGCCGTGCAGTACGCACTGAGCGGCGAGGGCGTGGCTCTGGTAGACGAGAATCTTTTCAGCGAAGAGATCAAGAGCGGCCAGCTCGTCAGGCCCTTTGAAGGGACGCTCGATGACGGCTACGGCTACTACCTGATCACGCACCCCGAGGCCCTGAGCGACACCGCCGTTGCGCTGTTCCGCTCCTGGCTGATCGAGCGCTTCGGCAAGACCGCGCCCCCGGTGGAAGCCGGCATCAGGCTGGCAGTATCGAATGAATGAGCGCGACGAGCGCGCGGCCCGCCGAGGCCGCCGGCGTCCTGGCGCAGCGGAACCGGCTCCGGCCGCTCCCGAACGGTCGCTGACCTACCGGCACCTGACTAATCCTTTCGAGCCGTTGCGGGTTTTTTCCGACGACCAGGTCGCTTCAATCCACCAAGCCGCACTCGGTCTGCTGGAAAACACGGGCATGAAGGTCCTGGCGACCGATGCCCGCGTGCGCTACGCGCAGGGCGGGGCGCAGGTCGATGAATCAACCATGATGGTGCGGCTGGACCGCGGACTCGTCGCCCAATCGCTCGCCAGCGCACCGCGCTCCTTCGGGCTGCACGCGCTTGATCCGGCCCGCAACGTGTCACTGGCAGGACGCAGCGTCGTGTTTGCACCGACTTCCGGGCCACCCAACATCATGGACATCGAGCGCGGCCGGCGCGCGGGCACGCTCGAGGACTTTAGCAACCTGATGAAGTTGTGCCAGAGTTTTGAGGCCATCCACGTGCTCGGCGGCGCGGTGGAGCCGCAGGACATCCCGGTGCACATCCGCCACCTGGAAGTGATGCGCACGCAGCTCATGCTGACCGACAAGGTACCGTTCATCTTCTCCCGCGGTCGACAGCAGATCGCCGACAACTTCGCGCTGCTGCGCATCGCGCACGACCTGAGCGATGAGCAGTTTGCGCAACGGCCCTACACCTACACGGTGATCAACACCAACTCCCCGCTGCAACTCGACATTCCGATGTCGGAAGGCATCATCGATTTCGCGGCGGCCGGGCAGCCGACCATCATCACGCCGTTTACACTCGCGGGAGCGATGGCGCCGGTGACCATCGCCGGGGCGCTGACGCTGGCGCACGCCGAGGCGCTCGCCGGCCTCACGCTCGCGCAGATCACGCGCGCTGGGGCGCCGGTGGTCTACGGCAGCTTCACCTCCAACGTCGACATGAAATCAGGGTCGCCCGCTTTTGGCACGCCCGAATACGTCAAGGCGGCTTTTGGCGCCGGACAACTGGCACGCTACCTCGGCCTGCCGTGGCGTTCATCAAACGCGACGGCCGCCAACGTGCCGGACGCACAGGCGGCCTACGAAGCGCAGATGAGCCTGTGGGGCGCACTGCTGGGCGGCTGCAATTTTATCCTGCACGCGGCGGGCTGGATGGAAAGCGGGCTGTCGACTTCGTACGAGAAGTTCATCCTCGACGTTGAAATGCTGCAGATGTTCGCCGAAGTATTCCAGCCGGTCGGCGCCACGAGCGCGGACCTCGGCATCGAGGCGGTCGGCGAAGTGGGTCCGGGCGGCCATTTCTTCGGTTGCGCACACACCATGGAACGCTACCGCACCGCATTCTACGCTCCGCTGGTCTCCGACTGGCGCAACTTCGGCAGCTGGAACGACGACGGTGCCAAGACCGCCACGCAGCGCGCCAACACCATCTGGCACGCGACGCTGGATAACTTCGTCGCGCCGGCGCGCGATCCTGCCACGGTCGAGGCGCTCGATGCCTTTGTCGAGCGCCGCAAGAGCGAGGGCGGCGCGCCGCCGGTCACCTAGTCATGAAAACCAATGTCAGAGTGGTCGTCATCGGCGGTGGCGTGGTCGGCGCCAGCGTGCTCTATCACCTCACCAAGGCCGGCTGGAAGGACGTGCAGCTGATCGAGCGTGCCGAGCTCACCTCGGGCTCCACCTGGCATGCGGCCGGCGGCATGCACACCGTCAACGGCGATCCGAACGTCGCCAAGCTGCAGCAGTACACCATCAAGCTCTACAGCGAGATCGAGAAGATATCCGGCCAGTCCTGCGGCATGCACATCACCGGCGGCGTCATGCTCGCCGGCACGCGCGAGCGAATGGACTGGCTGAAGATGGCGCAGGCGCGCGGCCGTTACCTGGGCATGGAACTCGAGCTGCTCTCGGCCTCCGAGATGAAGAAGATCTATCCGCTCATGGACGAGAAGCATTTCGTCGGCGGCATCTACGATCCGATCGAGGGGCATATCGATCCCTACGGCGTCACGCATGCCTACGCCAAGGCCGCGCAGATCGGCGGCGCCGAGATCGTGCGCCAGACCCGGGTTGTCGACACGCGGCAACGGAGCGATGGTACCTGGGACGTGATCACCGAGAAAGGCAACGTCCATGCCGAGCATGTGGTGAACGCCGGGGGCCTGTGGGCTCGGGAAGTGGGGCGCATGGTGGGCCTCGAGCTGCCGATCCTTGCGATGGAACACCAGTACCTGATTACCGAGGATCTGCCGGAATTTGTCGGCCAGAAAGAACAGATTCACTGCATCGATTTCGAAGGCGAGATCTACATGCGCCAGGAGCGCGGGGGCATGCTGCTGGGCACCTACGAGCGCGCCGGCGTGCCCTGGTCACCCAAGGTCACGCCCTGGGACTTCGGCCAGGACCTGCTGCCCAACGACCTCGAGCGCATCGGCCCGAGCCTCGAGGTGGGCTTCCAGCACTTCCCGCGGCTCGCCGAGGTCGGCATCCGCAAGGTGGTCAACGGCCCCTTCACCTTTGCGCCGGATGGCAATCCGTTGGTCGGACCGGTCAAGGGCCTGCGCAATTACTGGGTGGCGTGCGGAGTCATGGCCGGTTTCAGCCAGGGGGGCGGCGTTGGGCTGTCGCTCGCCAACTGGATGGTCGAGGGCGATCCGGGCGCGGATATCTGGGCCATGGATGTTGCCCGCTACGGGGACTGGGCGACGCTGGCCTACACGAATGCCAAGGTGCGCGAGAACTACTCGCGCCGGTTCCGCATTCGCTTCCCTAACGAAGAGCTGGAGGCCGCGCGGCCGCTGCGTACTTCGCCGGTCTACGAGCGGCTGCAGGCGGAAAACGCGGTATTCGGCGAGTACTGCGGGCTCGAGCACGCACTGTGGTTCGCGCCCAAAGGGAGCGAGCCGCGCGAAGCGGTGACCTTCCGTCGCTCCAATGCGCACGCGCACGTCGCCGCTGAGTGCCGCGCCGTGCGCGAGAGCGTGGGCATGATCGAGATCACCAACTACGGCAAGTTCGAGGTGACGGGCAAGGGCACCATCGACTGGCTGTCAAAAGTCATGGCCAACAGGGTGCCGAAAGTCGGGCGCCTGTCGCTCTCCCCGATGCTCAACGAGCGCGGCCGGCTGATTGGTGATTTCACGCTGTGCCGGGTTGCCGAGGAGCGCGTGTTCCTCATCGGCACTTACGCGGCCGAACAGTTCTACCTGCGCTGGTTCGAAAAGACGCTGCCGCCCGATGGCGTGAGCGTGCGGCCCTGCGCGATGGAATACGTCGGCCTCTCGATCGCCGGCCCGAACAGCCGCGCGCTGCTGCAGGGTCTGGTGAGCGAAGACCTGTCGAACGCAGCTTTCCCGTTCATGAGTTTCCGTCAACTCGACATCGGCATGGTGCCGGCCTTCGTGGGCCGCGTCTCCTTCACGGGTGACCTCGGCTACGAGATCTGGGTCACCACCGAATATCAGCGCGCGCTCTATGACCTGCTG
>JAYUZI010000281.1:0-9103 GCA_043751915.1 Gammaproteobacteria bacterium
GGTGAAGCTCACCCGGAATAGCATCAGCGGCGCTCCGCAGATGCGCCCGCGCGCGACAGCCATGTGCGGCAGCGCGGCGCTCGACATATCGATGTCCGCGACCAGCGGCGCGATCACTTCGCGGGCGCGCGGCCCCTGAACTGCAATAACCGCCCACTGTTCGCTCGTGGACGTCAGCCACACGTCGAGGTTCGGCCATTCCGTCTGCAGGTAGTCCTCCATCATGCCCAGCACGCGCGGCGCGCCGCCGGTCGTGGTAGTGACATGCAGGCGATCGCTCGCGGTGCGCGCAACCACGCCGTCGTCGTACACGAAGCCGTCGTCGCGCAGCAGGATGCCGTAGCGGCAGCGGCCGACCGCAAGCGAGCTCCAGTTGTTGACGTACATCCGGTTCATGAATTCGATCGCGTCGGGCCCCACGATTTCGATCTTTCCCAATGTAGATGCGTCAAACAGGCCGCAGGAGCGGCGCACCGCCACGCATTCGCGCGCCACGGCCTGGTGCATGTCTTCGCCGCGCTCCGGAAAATAGCGAGCGCGCTGCCACATCGACACCGGCTCGAACACCGCGTCGCGCGCGGCGGCCCAGTCGTACATCGGTGTCTTGCGCACGGGTGCAAAAAGCTCGCCGCGCGCATAGCCGGCGAGCCCGCCGAAGCCGACGGGCAGGTAGGGGAGGCGGAAGGTGGTCAGGCCGACTTCGGGGATCGCGCGGCCGAGCTGCTGTGCGGCGATCGCCAGGGCGTTGAGGTTCGAGGTCTTGCCCTGGTCAGTCGCCATGCCAGTGGTGGTGTAGCGCTTGATGTGTTCGATCGAGCGGAAGCCTTCGCGCACGGCAAGGCTCAAGTCTGCAGCCGTGACATCGTTCTGCCAATCCACGAAGGCTTTGCCCGCATGGGAGCCGGCGGGCTGGGGCAGGGCGCCGATCCACCCGCCCGAGGCGCCCGAATCTCCGCTGACGGCGATCACGCTGCGCTGGCCCTGAAGTCCGCATTCGCGCGCCGCATCGGCGGCGGCCGCTGCAGCCTGGTCGAACACGCGCGCCAGTTCGGCACCGATGAGCCCGTTGCAGGCGCCTACTGAGCGGCAGCCAGCCGCGGCCAGACCCGGCAAGAATTCCTGCGTGACATCGTCCCAGCGGAGCTTGCCGCGCGCCTGTGAATGCAGGTGCACACTCGGCGTATACCCGCCGGACATCAGCAGCGCATCGCACTCGACCCGATCGGCAGCGCCAGTCACGCCGCTGTTGCCGTCGATGGCGGCAAGAGCGACCGCGGTAACGCGTAGGTTGCCGCGGGTGCCGATCGCAGTCGTGTTGCTGCGGATCGTGAAGCCAGCGCGGCGTGCTGCATCGGCGAGCGGCCCTGCCACGTCGCGGCGCACATCCGCCAGGGCGGCGATCTGCACACCCGCGGCATGCAGGTCAAGTGCGGTGCGGTAGGCGTCATCGTGTGCCGTCAGCACGACCACTCGCGCGCCCGGCACCACGCCGTAGCGATTGAGAAAGCTGCGCGCGGCGCCGGCCAGCATCACGCCCGGCCGATCATTACCTGGAAACACCAGCGGACGTTCGATCGCGCCGGTCGCGAGGATTACCTGACTTGCGCGGACCTGCCATAGTCGTTCGCGCGGCATCGAACCCGGAGGCGTTGCCAGGTGGTCCGTCAGGCGTTCGCTCAAGGCCACCATGTTGTGCGGCAGATAGCCGAAGGCCGTTGTGCGCGAGAGCAGCGTGACATTGTCGGCCGCCGTCAATTCGCGCATGGCATCGCGCAACCAGACCGCGGCGGGCTTGCCGTCGATAAGGGCGCTGGTGCCGGAACGCAGTGACCCACCGGGCAGCGCCTGTTCGTCGCAGAGCATGATGCGTGCGCCGGTCGCGGCGGCCGTCAGTGCCGCAGCTATCCCGGCCGGGCCGGCGCCAACTATAAGCACCTCGCAATGACTGTAACGTTGAGCGTAGCGATCCGGATCTGCCTCAGCCGGTGCGACGCCCAGTCCGGCCGCCGCACGAATGCGCGGCTCGTAGAGGTTGTGCCAGGCCTTGCGCGGCCACATGAAGGTCTTGTAGTAAAACCCCGACGGAATAAATCGCGACAACAGGTCGTTGATGCGGCTGGCATCAAATCGCAAAGAGGGCCAACGGTTCTGACTGTAAGCGACCAGTCCGTCGTACAACTCGACCTGCGTGGAATTCAAGTTTGGCGTCGAGCGCGCGGCGTCGCGCCGCACGGTTACCAGGGCGTTCGGGTCTTCCGGGCCTGCGGCCATGATGCCGCGCGGGCGGTGGTACTTGAATGAGCGGCCTACCAGGTGCACGCCGTTGGCGAGCAGCGCCGAGGCCAGCGTGTCGCCTTGCAAACCCTGGTAGCTGCGACCATCGAATTCGAATTGCACCGGCTGCGAGCGCTGCAGATCGTTGCCGCCGTGGGCGCTGCGACAACGGCCGCTCATTTCTCGCCGCTCCGGTAGCTGCGCACGATGTCATCCGAGGTCGTGTCGCGCACCACATTGAAGAAGCGCGCGCAGCCGTGAATGTGCCGCCAGCGCTCGGTGTGCAGGCCCTTGATATTCGCCCGTTCGTACTGGAACGCGTTCCATTCCGACGGACTCGGGTTCGAGACAGCCGTTGGCCGCGCAACATGCGCCTGACCACCGTAGCTGAATTCCAGCTCAGGTCGAGGTCCGCAATAGGGGCAGGGAATGATCAACATATCAGTGATTGACTGCCGCCGCGGCAGCCTCGTCGATTAGCGTGCCGTCGCGGAAGCGCTCGATCGTGAACGCCGCGTTGAGCGCGTGCGGCGCGTCGTGCGCCATTGTCCAGGCGAGCAGGTGCCCGGCGCCGGGCGTCGCCTTGAATCCGCCCGTGCCCCAGCCGCAATTGACGTACAGCCCCGGGACCGGCGTTTTCGCAATGATCGGCGAACGATCGGGCGTAACGTCGACGATGCCGCCCCAGTTGCGCAGCATGCGCAGGCGGCGGAATGCCGGGAACAATTCGCAGATCGCCTCGAGCGTGTGCATGCTCACGTGCAGGGCGCCACGTTGCGTGTAAGACGTGTAGGCGTCGGTGCTGGCGCCGATGACCAGTTCGCCTTTGTCCGACTGGCTGACGTAGGCGTGTATCGTGTTGGACATCACCACGCAGGGCATGATCGGCTTTATCGGCTCCGATACCAGCGCCTGCAGCGGAAAGCTCTCAAGCGGTAGCCGCACGCCGGCCATATGCAACACCACGGAACTGTACCCGGCAGCGGACACACCCACTCGCCGGCCGTGGATGACGCCACGGCTGGTGTCGACTCCGGTGACTTCACCATTGGCGTCGCGCCGGATGCCCGTTACTTCGCAGTTCTCGATGATGTCGACGCCGAGCGCATCCGCAGCGCGGGCGTAACCCCAGGCCACCGCGTCGTGGCGCGCCGTGCCGCCGCGCCGCTGCAGCGCGCCGCCGAGCACCGGGTAGCGCAGGTTGCCGCTGATGTTAAGTGGCGGGCAGTAATCCTTCGCCTGCCGCGGCGTCAGCCATTCATTGTCGACGCCGTTGGCGTAGTTGGCATGTATGTGACGCTTCGCCACCTGCTCGTCGTGCACGTTGTGCGCCAGCATCAGTACGCCGCGCGGCGAGTACATGACGTTGTAGTTCAGTTCCTGCGAGAGCGACTCCCACAACTTAAGCGCGTGGTCGTACAGCGCCGAGCTCTCGGCGAACAGGTAGTTCGAACGGATGATGGTGGTGTTGCGGCCGGTGTTGCCGCCGCCGATCCAGCCTTTCTCAAGCACGGCGACGTTGCGGATACCGTGCTCCTTCGCCAGGTAGTAGGCGGCCGCGAGCCCGTGTCCGCCGCCGCCGACGATGATCGCGTCATAGCCCTTCTTTGGCGTGGCGGCGCGCCACTGTTCACGCCAGCCGCGCTGGCCCGTCAGCCCACCCAGCAGCAACGACCAGCCTGAGAACCTGCTCGTCATCCGTTTAGCCTAGGCCCGCAGCTGGACGTTGTCAGGATCGTAGGGCGACTCACGCACCACTGTGGCGGCGTGACGTTTGCCCAGGATCTCGATCTGCAGCTCGGTCCCCAGCGTCGAATATGCCGGCTTCACGTAACCAATGGCGATGCTCTGCCTGACCGCATGGCCGTAGCCGCCCGCGGTCGCACGGCCCACCATAGTGCCGCCCTTGTCGAACAGCGGTTCGTTGCCGAGCGGATCGGCGTCGGTGACGCCGTGTACAGTGAGCGTGACGAAATGATTGGGCACGCCGGCGGCCTGCTGCTGCACCAACGCCTCACGACCGATGAATTCGCCCTTGTTCATGCGCACGAAACGCTCGAGTCCGGTCTCTAACGGCGTGTAGTCGCGCGTCATGTCGCTCCCCCACATGCGGTAGGACTTCTCCAGGCGCATGGATTCCATGGCGCGCATGCCCGCCATGCCGATGCCGTACTCGGCGCCCGCTGCGAACAACGCATCGAACAGGTGATGTGCGTATTCGATCGGGAAGTGCAGTTCCCAGCCCAGCGACCCGACGAAATTGACCCGCAGGGTGTAGACGTCAACGGCCAGGCCAACTTCCAGGACCTGGCTCGAGAGCCAGGGGAACGCCGTGTTGTCGAGCGGCGCATCGATGAGCTTCGCGAGCACCTCGCGCGAACGCGGGCCGGCGACAACGAAGACGCCGCGCGTGGAGGTGATGTTGTGCAGGCTTACGGAGCCATCCGCGGGCAGATGCTTTTGCAGGTAATCGGCGTCGTAGCGCTCGGCCGCACCGGCACTCACCACGTAGAAGGTGCCATCGGGCAGGCGCGTAATGGTGAACTCGGAGCGGATGCCCCCGCGCGGCGTCAGCGCGTGGCACAGCGCGATGCGTCCGGCCTTGACGGGCACTTTGTTCGCCACCAGTGAATCGAGCCAGGCCTCTGCGCCCGGCCCGCTGACTTCATGCTTCGTGAAGGGCGTCAGGTCGATCATGCCGACCTGGTTGCGCATCCGGAGGCATTCGTTGCCCACGTGCTCGAAATAATTGGAGCGCCGGAAACTCCACTTGTCCTTGCGCTCGACGCCGGCGGGCGCGAACCAGTTGGCCCGCTCCCAGCCGTAGCGTTGCCCCCATACAGCGCCCAGGCCGTCCAACCGACTGTATACAGGGCTCGTCTTGGCAGGTCTCGACGCCGGGCGCTCTTCGTCCGGAAAGTGAATCGTGAAGACCTCCTGGTAGGTCTCCTCGTTCTTCTTCACGACATAGCGCTTGGAGGTGTAGGGGCCGAAGCGCCGCGGGTCGGTGGCCAGCATGTCGATGCCGGGTTCGCCCTCTACGATCCACTCGGCCAGCTGCCAGCCCGAGCCGCCCGCCGCGGTCACGCCGAAGCTGTGTCCCTCGTTGAGCCACAGGTTGCGATGATTCCAGGCGGGCCCCACCAGTGGACTGCCGTCGGGCGTGTACGAAATAGGTCCGTTGATGATGTCCTTGATGCCGCAATTATCGAGTGCCGGCACGCGCCGCACCGCGGCCTCGACGTGCGGGGCCAGGCGCTCGATGTCGCCTTCGAACAGGCTCTTGCCAAACCAGTCGGGCACGCCATCAGCAAAACGCGCTGGTGCACCGCGCTCGTAGGGGCCGAGGATCCAGCCCATACGCTCCTCGCGCAGGTAGTAGGACTGGTCAGACTCGCGCAGTACCGCGAGCTCGCGCCCCCCGCCCGCGCGGTAGGCCTTCAGCTGCGGTGATTCCTCGAAAATGATGTACTGGTGCTCGACCGGGATTGCCGGCACGTTGAGTCCGAACATCCGCCCGGTCTGGCGCGCGTAGTTGCCAGTGGCGCAGACCAGGTGTTCGGCGACGATGTCGCCCTTGTTGGTCGTCACGCGCCACTCGCCCGATGGCGTGCGCGCGACGCCGGTGACTTCCGTGTGCTCGTTGATCTCGGCGCCGCCGGCGCGGGCGCCCTTGCGCAGCGCCATGGTCAGGTCGGCCGGGGCAATGTGACCGTCGTCGGGATGGTAGAGCGCGCCGACGATCTTCGCGGTTTCCTTGCCGTCGCCCAGGTTGATCAGCGGCCAGAGCTTTGCCACCTGTTCGGGCGCAATGACTTCGAAGGGCACACCGATCGTGTTGGCCGTACCGCAGTACTTGTGGTATTCGTCCATGCGCTGCGAGCTGGTCGCGAGGCGCAGGTTGCCGGCGACGTGGAAGCTCACGTCCTGGCCAGTCTCGGCCTGGAGGCGCTTGTAAAGATCGACCGAGTACTTGTGGAGCTGCCCGACGGTGTAGCTCATGTTGAACAGTGGCAGGAGTCCGGCCGCGTGCCAGGTCGACCCGGCGGTCAGCTCGGAGCGCTCCAGCAGTACCACATCCGACCAGCCTTTCTTGGTCAGGTGATACAGCGTGCTGACGCCAACGACGCCGCCACCGATGACCACGACTCGAGCATGGGATTTCATGTTTAGGTCCCTCCGGCGGGCAAGTCTAGCCACTGCCCGGTCAGGCAGCACGCCAATTGCGACAATTGCATGCGCAAAAGCGTCAGGGATTCGCCACGATGGTGCGCCGTTAAACGGGCCCGTGGCCCAGATCGGCGCCTGCCGGCGGCGCCAGGCGCGACCGGCGCAGAACCGGATAGGCGAAACTCGCGAAGTGCGAATGCACGCGTCGCAGGTCGCGGACGATGCGCAGCAACAGGCCGCTTTCTTCCACCGCGAGCGCGACGGAATCGCCATTCGCTTCGGCACCAGCGGCCGCTGCCTCGCGCAACAAGCGCAAGCTGAGCGCCGTGGCGTCGGCCTCCATCTGCAGTAGCAGGCGCTTGCGGCTGAGCAGTTGCTGCGCCGCAGACTGATCGCCGCGCAGGAACACCGCCAGTGCGAGCTGATGACTTTCCACCAGCTCGGCCTGCATCCGGCTCACAACGGCGATCTCCTCCGGGGTCAGCAGCTGGCCGCGCTTGATCTCCTTGACCGCGAAATCCGCCAGGCTGTTAGCGACGATATCCGCAATATGCTCGAAGTTGATGACCGCGGCGAGGATCTCCTGCCCCTTGTCGCCCTCGCGCCGGTCGTCGAGCGTCTGCTCGCCGCCGATCGCGACCAGGTAACTACGGATGGCGCCACCAAGCTGGCGTGTCGCCTTGTCGTTGGTGGCAATCCCTGCCGCCAGTCCAAAATCGCCGGTGCGCAGCAATTCGAGCGTGCTCTGCAGCATGACTCCGGCCAGATCCGACATGCGCAGCGTCTCGCGCGCTGCGTTCGCCAGCGCGACGCTGGCGGCGTCTACGGCGGCACGCTCAAGGTAGAGAGGTCGGCCCGGATCGGTCGGGCGTGGTGGGTCCGGCAGCCAGAAGAGCAGCAACCGGGCGGTTCGCTTGACCGCAAACAGGAACGTCGCGGCCAGTGCCAGGTTGAACAGCAGGTGGAAGTTGACCGCCAACCGCTCATCGCCCGGAATGAGCCGCGCCATGAGGTGTGTGATGGGCGCGAGCCAAGGGAGGACCAGCAGGACGCCGACCAGGCGCACCAGCAGGTTGCCCAATGGCAGGCGGCGCGCCTCGGGGGAAGAAGTGTGCATCAGCGCAGGCAGCGCGCCGCCCAGGTTTGCGCCCAGCACCAGCGCCAGGGTCTCGGTCGCGCCAACAACATGAGTGCTGGCCAATGATCCCACCACCAGCACCATGACGACACTCGAGTGGCACCCCCAGGTCAGGAGCGCCGCGAGCACCACCGCCAGCAGCGGATCCGCTGCCAGCGACTGCACGAACGATCGCAGCAGGGGTGTGTTCTCCACGGGCGCCAAAGTGTGCTGCAGCAGCGAAAGGGACATAAGCATCAGCCCCAGCCCGATGACCGCACGGCCGATGTTGCGCACACGGCTGCCGCTCGACCAGCGGAAGGTCAGCACGCCGCACAGCACCAGTGGCGGAGCAATCGCCGCGACGTTGAAGGAAAGAACCTGCGCCACCAGCGCCGTGCCAACATTGGCGCCGAGCATCACCGCCAGCGCGGGGGCGAGCGCAATCACACCGGCGGCTGTAAACGAGGTGGCCATCAGTCCGACGGCGGTGCTGCTCTGCAGTAGCGCCGTGATGCCGATTCCCGTGAAGAAAGCCCGCCAGCGGTCGCCGAGATTGCGCTCGAGCGCGCGCCGCAAACTGGTGCCAAACCCGCGTTGTACGCCCGTGCTCACCATGTGGGTGCCCCACAGCAGCAGACCGACGTAGCCGGAGAGATTGATCAGAACGAGGGTACCGGACAACTAACAGCGCCCCGGTTGCGGCAGCCCTGCGACTAAAACGGACGGCTCAGCCATCCTTGCTGCTGCCCCGGCGCATGAGCGTAAGCGCCAGCAGTGCCGAGGCCACCATCAGAAACAGGCTCACGGCGTTCAGCACTGGCGTGGCGCCTTCGCGCATGCGTCCGTACATCATGATGGTCAGCGGCGAGTCTGCTCCCACCAGCATGAGGGTGGTATTGAAATTCTCGAACGACATGAGGAAGGCGATCGCCGCCGAGCCGATCAGCGCCGGACGCAGGTAGGGCAGTGTAATGGTGCGCAGCACCGCCGGGCGCGAAGCGCCGAGGTTGAGCGCTGCGTCTTCCAGCGTGCGGTCGAAACGCTTGAGACGCGCACTGATCGTCAGTGTCGCGATGGCCACGATGTAGGAGAACTGGCCGAGCACCACCAGCGGGAGCCCTGGCCTGAGGAAGTCGAGTTCCCAGCCGAACATGTCGCTGGCAAAATCAGCCATGCGGCTGGCGAAAGCCAGGATAGAAATGCCCAGAATCACGCCGGGGATCACCAGCGGCACCAGCATCAGCATCGACAACGCGCCCTTGCCGGGGAACTGGGCCCGCTCCATCAGGAAAGCGTTCGCCGTACCGACGACCACCGACAGCATCGTCACCCAGCAAGCGACCACGAAGCTGGTCCAGATGCTCGCGAGCAGGTCTCGGTCGCCGAACAAGCCGACCCGACCCGAAGCTGCGTTGCCCAGGAACCAGTCGAGCGTGAAGCCATGCCAGGGCGGAGCCGGGTAGGGGGCGTCGTTGAAGGCGAACACCGCAACGACGACGAGCGGCAGGAACAGGAATATCAGAAATGCCACGATGAACA
>JAYUZI010000282.1:0-8710 GCA_043751915.1 Gammaproteobacteria bacterium
GCGCCCAGTGCGTAGGCGGCCTCGCGGATGGCGCGCGGCACCGCCCGCAACGCCTCGCGCGTTGCGACGATGACGATCGGCAGTATCAGCAGAGCGAGCGTCAGGCCCGCTGAGACGATGCTCTGGCCGAGGTTCATCTTGTAGACAAACAGGCCCAGCGCCAGCAAACCGTAGATGATCGAGGGGACGCCGGCGAGGTTGGTGACGTTGATTTCGATGATCCCCGTCACCCAGTTCTTGGGCGCGTATTCCTCCAGGTAGATTGCGGCCGCGACGCCGACCGGCATGGCCACCGCAACCGTCACCAGCATCACCAGGCAGGTGCCCACCCAGGCCGAGAGGATTCCGGCCCGACCGGCATTGCGCGAAGGGAAGTTCATGAAAAAATCCCAACCAAAACGCCCGGCCCCATCATGCACGAGTTTCATGAACAACAGCGCAAGCGTCAGGAGCGAGGCGAACAGGATCGCCATCCCCACCAGCACGAACAGCTGATCGAGAAACTTGCGGTGCCGCACCGACTGTTCCATTTGCGCCGTGACGACCCGAGTCGCTTTCATCAGTACACTTCCCGGAAGCGGCGCGTGAGGAAGAAGCCGGCAATATTGAACAGCAGCGTGGTGACCATCAGCACCAGGCCCGCTGCGAATATGGACTGATAGCCGACACTGCCGTGCGGCAGGTCGCCGAGGCTCACCTGCACGATGAAGGAAGTAATCGTGGCGGCTGACTCCAGCGGGTTCCAGGTGAGGTTCGGCTGCAGCCCGGCTGCGACCGCGACGACCATGGTTTCACCAACCGCGCGCGAGATG
The DNA here is from genome assembly GCA_043751915.1 of Gammaproteobacteria bacterium. GTDB lineage: Bacteria > Pseudomonadota > Gammaproteobacteria > Steroidobacterales > Steroidobacteraceae > FEN-1191. The sequence continues at coordinate 813 of JAYUZI010000282.1, forward strand.
CCGAGAATGTAGGCCGCGGCGATGCCCGAAAGCGCGCCTGGCACGACTACGCGGGTCGCGGTCTGCAGGCGCGTGGCGCCCATCGCGTAGCTGCCCTCGCGCATGTAGTTGGGCACGGCGCGCATCGCGTCCTCGCTGACCGAAGCCACGTAGGGAATGATCATGATGCCGATCACCAGACCTGGGCTCAACATGTTGAAACCAGGCAGGCTGGGGATAAATTTCTGCAGGAATGGCGTCACCACCAACAACGCGAAGTATCCATACACCACCGTCGGCACCGCACCGAGCAGTTCCAGCGCCGGCTTGACGGCCTCGCGGACCTTGTAAGGCGCAAATTCGCTGAGATAAATGGCAATGATCGTACCGCAGGGAATGGCGAGGCACAGCGCTACGAACGTGGTCACCAGGGTACCGGCCACTAGCGGCATGATGCCAAAGTGTGCATCGTCGAACATCGGCGTCCACATACGATCCGTGAAGAAATCGTGCAGGGACACGTGCGCGAAGAATGGGAGCGACTCGGTCACCAGGATATAGACGATAGCCGCGGTCGTGAACACCGCCACCAATGCCGCCATCAACAGGAGCGATTCGACGATGCGGTCACGGATCTTGCGCACCCGCAGGCGCTGCTGGAGCACCAGCATCGTGGCAGCATCGTGAGCGGAGGTGACGGTTACGGGTGCTGACATTTTATCAATGTTTCGTTCTGGGGCACGCCGCTCAACAGTTGGCGGCGGAGGCCGTTTGGGCCGCCGCCGGTATGTCGAAGTCTAGCCCAGACAGCGCACGCCGTCAGCGCCAGACTCGGCTTTGGTCTCGAGGATCAGAGCTTCCCTTCGCGTGACAGCAGGTCTTCCACCTTCAGGCCGACCTGCGGGACGCCGCCGAACACCGACCCCAGCTTGTTGTTACGGAAATGCCCCAGGGCGGTGGTGTACGCGGCCGGCACGAATGGCACGTACTTCACTTCCTTGATGTATTGGGCGCCCTGGCTGAGGTAGAACTCCACGAATTCCTTGACCTCGGGCCGCTGCGCGGCCTGGGCGTTCACATATATAAAGAGCGGTCGCGAAAACGGATTGTAGGAGCCATCGAGCACGGTCGCCTCGGACGGACCCACTGCCACGCCCTGCGCATTGACGACCTTGACAGCCTTCATCTTGCCCTGCTGCGCGGCGTAATAGGCGTAGCCGAAATAGGCCAGGCCATTCACATCGGATTCGATGCCCTGCACGAGAATGTTATCGTCTTCGCTGGCCGTGAAATCACCACGGCTGGACTTCGCCTTGCCGTTGACGGCCTCCGTGAAATAATCAAACGTGCCTGAATCTGCACCCGGGCCAAACAGCTTGAGGGGCTGCTTCGGCCACTTGGAGTTCACCTGGTTCCAGCGCGTCACCACGCCCTGCGCGGCAGGTTCCCACATCTTCTTGAGCTCAGCGACCGTAACCTGGTCGATCCAGGTGGCCTTGGGATTCACGACCAGGGTCAGCGCGTCATAGGCAATCGGCAACTCGATGTACTTGATGCCCGCCGCCGCGCAGATCGCCATCTCGGCCGTCAGGATCGGCCGCGAGGCGTCGGAAATATCGGTCTCGCCACGGCAGAAGCGCTTGAAGCCACCTCCCGTCCCCGAAATACCGACAGTGACGTGCACCTTGCCACGCTTCTGGATCTGGTATTCCTCGGCCACCGCTTCCGTGATCGGGAACACGGTGCTTGAGCCGTCTACCTTGATGGTCTGCGCGTTCGCGACCTTTACCGCAGCCAGCGACAGCACGCTGACTGAAACCAACGCCGCTGCAAATTTGATATTCATGACTTCCTTAGCGCTCCAAGAAATGAGGTATTCAACCGGGTGAATCTAGCCTGGCAATTTATTGCCGTCTGGTGACAACCCGATGACAGCTGCCACCAATGAGAAGTTATCCGCCGCGGCTGCCCGCAGCTCGCGTTCCGCATCTTCGAGGCGTGTATGGCGGACATCCTTGCCGTGCACGGTGTAGATCACATACTCGCAGATATTCTTGGCGTGATCGCCAATGCGTTCGATGGCCCGCACCACCCACATGACATCGAGCGTCCGCCGGATGGTGCGCGGATCCTCCATCATGAAGGTGATGCACTGGCGGTGGATCGCCTCGTACTCCTCGTCTACCGCCCGGTCGCGCCGCGCGACCTGGAAGGCCAGGTCGGCGTCGAGGCGCGCGAAGGCGTCGAGCGCCTCGCGCAACATGGCCGTAACCAGTGCGCCGATATGCCGCAACTCGCGGTAGCGCGAGCGCGGCCGCTCGACCCCGGCCATGTGCACGGCGATGGTTGCGACCTTCTCCGCTTCGTCTCCGACGCGCTCCAGATCGGTGATGGTCTTGAGCACCGCGATCAGCAGCCGCAGGTCAGTTGCCGCGGGTGAGCGGGTCGCCAGCACGCGGCTGCAGTCCTCATCGATGGATCGCTCCATCTGGTTGACGCGCGACTCCTGCTGCGCCACCTCAACAACGATGTCTGAATCACCGCGTTCGATGCCGCCGAGGGCGTCGTGGAGCAGGCGCTCCACCAGCCCGCCCATCTCCAGCACGCTTGCGCGGATCCGTTCCAGATCCTCGTTGAAGCGGCTGGAGGTGTGGTGCGTGAGACCCTCGGTATTCATCAGTACTTGTAGTTCAGGTCCAGCTGCACGCGCTTGTAGTCGAGCTCATGCTTGGTACTGGTCGAGGCCACGCCATCATAATTGAGCTTGTTGAGGAAGTAAGTGCCGTTGAGCGTCCAGTTGGTCGCCGGCACCCAGGCCCCCTTGAACGCAAAGCCCTTGGCATCGGTCGCGCCGCCGCCGAAGTCCGATTCGACGAATTGACCGAATACGGCATCCTTGCCATTTTGCTCGTAGACAGCGCTGAATTCCCAGCTCTTCACAGCACTTGCCTTGTTGAACGTGAAGCCGATAGCCGAGGCGCTGTCGAGCTTCCTGCTGATCGGCGCCGCGACTGCCTTGGCCCCATTGTTCTTCATATAGTCGACGAACACCGAGAACGGGTAGGCGCCGATCTTGGTGTCGAATTGGACCAGGCCGGTGATGATATTGAAATCGCTCAGCAGGCGGTCGCAAGCCGTCGCACTGCCAACCTGCGGTGCGCCGCCGTTGTAGAGACTGTTGCCGAACGAGTTGTCGCCGGTGCCGAAGCCATTGCCGAAGGCGCCATCGATTGCACAGGTGGTGGTAGTCGTGGTGACGACTCCATAGGTGGGGCTGGTTGGAACGAGATCGACGGTCTGGGCTATTTTCTGGCTGCCCTTCGCAATCTGATTCTGCACGCCGTTAAGGTCGAAGTAAGCCGCGGCGAGCGTCAGGGTGCTGTTGCCAAAACTCTGCTTGAAGCCGACCTGGAATCCGGCCATGGTCGCGTCCGCGCTGGCGGCCTGGCTGCTGCCGGAGTTGCGCTCGTTGAGCCAGTCGTAATAGGCGCCAGCGAACAGCGGGCCGCGCGTGAAACGCAGCGCCGCACCTTCGGTCGTCAGGTCCTTGTCCCAGAAATAGCTGGCCGTCGTGGCCCAGGGAATCGGCGTCTTGCCCAGCTGCACGTTGACCATGGGGCTGGCCTTCCAGTCGACGTAGGCCTGGTCGATCGACAGCGGCTTCTTGTCCCAGCTGGTGCCCAGCGTCTGGTTGGTGGAACGCGCGCTGTCGTTGCCATTGTTGGTCGTGGAAAACTGCAGCTTGGCAGTGAGCGTGTCGTTGATCTTGGCGAGCACGCCAAACCGCACGCGGATCCGGTCACGCTGCCGGGTGTGGTCGGGCGACAGGTTGTCGCTGGCCACGTCGATGAGTTCGCGCCGGTAGCGGAAGTCGCCACTCCAGGTGTACTTGGCGGCAGAGTCCTTGAGCTTGGAGACGTCGGCGGTGGTGACGGCCGTGTCCTTGCGTTCCGCCGAGGCATTGGCCTTAAGATAGTCAACGGTGGCTTCCAGCCGATCCAGCTGTTGCTTGAGCGAATCAATCTGCGCCTGGGCTGCGGCGAGATCGGCGGCGCCATCGGCCACGGCGGGTGCCGCGATGATCAGGGCGACACAAGCGGCAATCAGATTCTTGTTCATGCGGGCGTTACCTTTCCTAAGGCAGTGGAACTGGAGTGGCTTTATACGGGCGCTGTGTGACAGTCATGTGTCATACGCATGTTGCTCATGAATATTACTGTTCAATTGCAGCTCCAAGCTATTGCCCTGACAGGGTTTTCACCGTATAAGGCCGTGCCCGCAGTTGCCACTGGAGCTCCTGGAAACAGATGTCCGAGACACTCGCGCTGACTTTGGATCTGCTCGCCAGAGCCTCCTTCACCCCTGCCGACGCAGGCTGCCAGGACCTCATGGCAGAGCGGCTTGAGCGCAGCGGGTTTCGCATCGAGAAGCTGCGCTTTGGCCATGTGGACAACCTCTGGGCGGTGCACGGCACGGGTTCGCCGCTGTTGTGTTTTGCTGGCCATACTGACGTCGTCCCCACCGGGCCGCTTGAGGACTGGCAGTCCGATCCCTTCAAGCCCGAAATCCGCGACGGCTTGCTCTACGGACGCGGCGCCGCCGACATGAAGAGCGGACTCGCGGCCATGGTGACCGCGACGGAAACCTTCGTTGCCGAACGCAAGCAGCACCGGGGCGCCATCGCCTTCCTGATCACCAGTGACGAGGAAGGGCCCTCGGTCGATGGCACCAAGCGCGTGGTCGAGACCCTGATGGCGCGCGGTAAGCGCATCGACTGGTGCATCGTCGGCGAGCCCTCGAGTGAGCGCGCGAGCGGCGACACGCTCAAGATCGGCCGGCGCGGCTCACTGTCGGGGCGACTGACCGTGCACGGCGTGCAGGGACACATCGCCTACCCGCAGCTCGCCGAAAACCCGGTGCACGCGCTGGCGCCGGCACTGGCGGAACTGGCGGGCCGGGTCTGGGATGCGGGCAACGAGCACTTTCAGCCGACCTCGTTCCAGGTGTCGAATCTCAACGCCGGCACCGGCGCACCCAACGTGATTCCGGGTGAACTCAAGGCGCGCTTCAACCTGCGTTATGCGCCGGTACAGACGCTCGAGGGCCTGAAGCACACGGTTGAGGAGATTCTCGGCCGCCACAAAGTGCGCTATACGCTCGACTGGTTCCATTCCGGCGAACCGTTCTACACGCGGCCCGGCAAACTGGTGGCGGAAGTCAGCGCGGCGGTGCAACAGGTTTCCGGCCAGGCGCCCGCGCTGTCCACCGGCGGCGGCACTTCGGACGGGCGCTTCATCGCGCTGATGGGCGCGGAAGTCGTGGAGCTGGGTGTGCCCAACCCGACAATACACAAGGTCAACGAGTGCGTGCGGGTCGCCGACATCGACACGCTGCACGCGATGTACCTGCAGGTGCTGCGCAATCTGCTGGGCTAGCGCCGGCGCGAGCCGGAGTTCGCATACACACCGAAGGCGCCGAGCGCCGCAGCGGCCAGCAGCACCCAGGCCGGCATCGCCAGTGTCAGGAAGGTCCAGTTCACCTGGTGGCACTCACCTGAGCCCGTGAGTACCTTGCGGATCACAGCACTCAGCGGGAATTCATCCAGCATAAAGCTGAGCCCGGCGCCGCAGGAGGGCACCTGGTCTTCGGGCAGGTGCTGGATCCACACATGGCGTGCCGCAATGGCCATGGTCGCCAGCGCAGCCACTGCCAGCAGCGCACCATAGATCCACGCGCCCCGGCCTCTGGGAGCGTGGAGGCCGGCAACGAGAAATACGACACCGAGAGTGGCGATGCCGAGGCGCTGAAATATGCACAGCGGACAGGGATCCACGCCGAGTACGCCTTGCACGTACAGGGCGTAACCGAGCAGGGCTGCACAGCACAGGAACCCCGTCAGGTTGAGGAGGCGTCGCGACATGCCGTTCAGACGCGCGCCGGTTCGTTCTTCAGTTCCTCCGCCACCCGCTCGAGCGAGGTATGGCGGATGTCCTTGCCATGCACCATGTAGATGATGTACTCACAGATGTTCTTGGCATGATCGCCGATGCGTTCGAGCGAGCGAACTACCCACATGACTTCCAGCGCGCGGCGGATGGTGCGCGGGTCTTCCATCATGAAGGTGATGCACTGGCGCTGAATGGATTCGTACTCTTCGTCCACAATCCGGTCCTGGCGCACGGTTTCGAGCGCCAGCGTGGAATCGAGCCGTGCGCACGCATCAAGCATGTTGTGCACCATCATTTGCACGGTGCGCCCCAGGTGCTTGACCTCGCGGTAGCGATCCGCCGGGCGCTCGACATTCGCAAGCCTCGAGGCGATATTGCCGATGCGTTCGCATTCGTCGCCGATGCGCTCCAGATCGGTGATGGTCTTGATCGTCGCCACGACCATGCGCAGGTCACCGGCCGCGGGGGCGCGCGTGGCGAGGATGCGGCTGCATTCCTCGTCGATCGACACTTCCATGCCGTTAACCTTGTAGTCCTGGCTGGCCACCGATTGCCCAAGCGCACTGTCGCCGTCGATCAGCGCGGTTAACGCCTGGCTGAGCTGCTGCTCCACGAAACCGCCCATCGCCAGCACCTTGGCACGGACGTGCTCCAGGTCTTCGTTGAAACGACGGGAGGTATGGTGTGAGAGGTCGGCAGCTTCCATGGGCGGGTTCCTGACGGCAGTGAGTCCTAACTATATCGCAGCAGCAGCGAAAAAATGCGCGCCGGGTCGAAAACTCATTCCCGGCCTACGCCGCTGGCACCACTCGCGAGAGAGGAAAGTGGCAACTAAACGTGCTGCCGCGTCCCTCCTCGCTCTCGATCTGCAGGCTCCCGCCATGGCGCTGCAGCACATGCTTGACGATCGCCAGGCCGAGGCCCGAACCGCCGCTGGCGCGGCTCCGGCCGGCGTCGACGCGATAGAAGCGCTCGGTGAGACGCGGTATATGCTCTGGAGCGATGCCGATGCCGGTGTCGGCCACGGAAAAATGCCCGCCCTGCGTGTCACACCACCAGCGCATGGTGATCACGCCGCCCTCAGGCGTGTATTTCGCTGCGTTCTCCAGCAGGTTGGCGAACGCGGAATGAATCTGCGCTTCCTCACCGAGCAGCTGATCGGCTGCAGCGACCTCTGTGCGCACCTCGACGGCAGGGATGACGCGCGCCAGCAGATCACTGCGCAGCCGTGCCATCAATGCCCCGATATCGACGGCCTCGCTGCGCGGCGCAGCGCCCTCCACCTCCAGCCGCGAGAGCTCGAGGAGATCCTTCACGATGGCCGTCATGCGCAATGCCTGGCGGCGCATTTCGTGGAGCGGGCCGCTCACGGCCGGATCGAGCGTTTCGTCCTGCGACAAGGTCTCGAGATACCCCGCAATGACCGTCAGCGGCGAGCGCAGTTCATGCGAGGCGTTGGCGACGAAATCCTTGCGCATGGCCTCGAGCTGCGCCTGCCGCGTCACATCGCGCACCAGCAGCAGCAGCTGGCCTGCGCCGTAGGGCACGATCTGGAAGTACAGGTACTGCTCGGATACGCCGCTGGCCTGCACCACCACCGGCGAGCGGTAATCGCCCGCGCGCAGATAGTTCACGAACTCGGGGCGCCGCACCAGGTTGTCGATGCGCAAGCCAACGTCGCCACGGCTGCGCAGGTGCAGCAGCTCGCCCGCCGAGCGGTTGAACCAGAGGATCTCGGCAGCGGGATTGAGCATGACGACGCCGTCCGGGATCGCGGCGGTCGAATGGCGCAGTTCGCGCAGGAGCTGGCGCATGCGTCGCTTGTGGTACTGCTTGCGGCGAAACAGCCGCACAATCAGGCCGATCACATCGCCCCAGACGCCACCGGTATCCGGCGCCAGGTCGAGGCGATCGCTCCGCAGCCACAGCAATACCCGCTGCAGCATGTAGAGCTGGCGTATCAGGAGCGCC
>JAYUZI010000283.1:0-16513 GCA_043751915.1 Gammaproteobacteria bacterium
GATGCTGTTCGCGCTCGCATTCCTGTTCCTGTTCACGATCGGCGGCTTTTCGGGTTTGATGCTGGCGATCGCGCCGGCGGATTTCCAGTACCAGGACACCTATTTCGTCGTCGCGCATTTCCATTATGTGCTCGTACCGGGCTCGATCTTCACGATCTTCGCGGCCGTGTACTACTGGATGCCCAAGTGGACCGGGCACATGTACAACATGACGCTCGCCAAGTGGCATTTCTGGCTGTCGACGATCTTTGTCAACGTGCTGTTCTTCCCGCAGCATTTCCTCGGGCTGGCCGGCATGCCGCGCCGCATCCCCGACTACGCCACTCAGTTCGCCGATTGGAACATGGTCTCCTCGATCGGCGGCTTCGGCTTCGGGCTTGCACAACTCCTGTTCCCGTACATCATCTACAAGTGCATCCGTGGTGGCGAGAAGGCCAGCGCGCAGGTCTGGGAAGGCGCACACGGCCTTGAGTGGGAGTTGCCCTCACCGGCGCCGTACCACACCTGGGTAGAAGCGCCGACCATCGGCGTGATCCACCATGGCGCCGAGCACTGGACCGAGGACGGGGACGATTGATGACCGACGAGCGGCGCCAGGAGCAACTGCGACGCGTGCGGCGTACGACCATCGTGTTGTCGCTGCTGGCGATCGTAATTTACCTCGGCTTCATCGCCCTGACGGTGCACCGGAGCCACGGGTGAAGGAGTCGGCAGCCAACGAGCCCGGGATGAACGAGGCGCACACGCTCAAGCGGCGGAACCGGGCGCTGACGGGGAAGCTGTGGCTGTTCGTGGCCGGCAGCTTTGCCTTCGGGTTTGCGCTGGTACCGCTGTATCGCGTGCTCTGCCAGGTCACGGGTTTCGGCGACCAGAAGCTATTGAGCGTAGCCGTGGCGCCGGTGCGCGCCGGCAACGCCGAGGCCGACCGTACGGTCACCGTGGAATTCATGGCGAATCTGCCCACCGTCGGCAACTGGGAGTTCCGCCCTTCGCAGGCGACCCTGCGCGTGCATCCGGGGCAACTCTACGAAGCGAGCTTCATCGCCCGCAACCTCACCGGCCATGACACCGTGGCGCAGGCGGTGCCGAACATCGCGCCCGGCGAGGCCGCGAGCTGGTTCCACAAGACCCAGTGCTTCTGCTTCTCGCCGCAGTCGTTCAGGCGCGGCGAGCAGCGAGTGCTGCCGGTGCGGTTCTTCATCGACCGCGCGCTGCCGAGCTATGTCGACCGCGTTACGCTCAGCTACACTTTTTACGATACGGCGCTGCGCGTCGCCGCCCGTTAGAGACCCGGTTACTCCAGGAAACCACTATGTCGCAGTCACACGCCCCCGCCGATTCCAGCAAATACTACCTCCCGCACGGCACGCCCTGGCCGATCATCGGCTCGGTGGCGTTGTTCACCACCATGCTGGGCGTTGCCGCCTGGCTCAACGAATGGTTCGGGCCCGGTGTGTTCGCGCTGGGGCTGTCGCTCCTCGCGGTGATGTTCATCGGCTGGTTCCGCACCGTGATCGGCGAGAACCAGCAGGGCGTCTACAACCTGGACGTTGACCGGTCGTTTCGCATGGGCATGATCTGGTTCATCTTCTCCGAAGTCATGTTCTTCGCGGCCTTCTTCGGCGCGCTGTTCTACGCGCGCACGCTCTCGGTGCCGTGGATTGGCGGCGAGGGCGTGAAGGTTTTCAACAAGATCTTCCTGTGGCAGAACTTTGACGCCGGCTGGCCGACCAATGGCCCGGCGCACCTCGGGCCACGCGCTGACGGCTCCTTCGAAGTCATCCCGGCCTTCGGCGTGCCGGCCCTGAACACGGCGATCCTGCTCACCTCGGGCGTGACCATCACAATTGCCCACCACGCGCTCAAGGCGGGGAATCGGGGCATCCTCAAGATTTTCCTGGCGCTGACCTTTCTGCTCGGCTTCCTGTTCGTGTCGCTTCAGGCGCGCGAATACGGGGAGGCCTACATGCACAAGGGCCTGCAGCTGGGAACCGGCATCTACGGCTCGACCTTCTTCATGCTCACCGGTTTCCACGGCCTGCACGTGACGATTGGCGCCATCATGCTGACGGTCATCTGGCTGCGCACGATGAACGGCCACTTCACCCCGACCCGGCACTTCGGCTTTGAGGCCGTGGCCTGGTACTGGCACTTCGTCGATGTGGTGTGGCTCGGCCTGTTTATTTTCGTCTACTGGGTATAAGAGCGGGCGGCCCCCGCCGGCCCGCTGTTCGTCGGCTCGCGGGCTCTCAGGGCTCCGTGCCGGGCGGGTGATGCGCTGCATCGTACGCAACGATGTCGGCGGCACCGATATTCTCGGCTTTCCATACCATCGCGCGATGTATACGGTGCCAGCCACTCGGGTGATCGTACAACACCATTTCCTCCAGCGGTCCGGGCCGCATCTTGCGGTACTCTGACAACTGCAGAGCGGCTTTCGCAAATCCGTCTGGCTCACGCGCAGCGTTGAGTCCGAAAGCATCGGCCTCGGCCTCCATCGTACGCGTGATGGAATTCAATACTGGCGTCAGCACGAAGGTATAGATGGAAAACAGCGCCACCAGCAGCGGGAGCCCGGCGACGTCCGCGACGTCGCGAATTCCCCAGCGCGCAGCGTAGCGGCTGGAGAGCCTGGCAAAGACCCACGAGAGCAGGGCGAAGCCGATCACGACAATGAGGCCGAGCGCCAGCAGCGACTTGTAGATGTGGTTCAGCACGTAATGGCCCATCTCGTGTCCGAGCACCGCCCTGATTTCCTCGGGGGATGAGCGGGTCATCAGGTTGTCGTTCAGGCTGACCTGGGCCGTGCCGAACAGGCCGCTGACGTGGGCGCTTACCTTGGTTGTCTGTCGGGACGCATCGAACTCGTACACCTGTTTCACAGGAATGGCGTTGGCGCGCGCCAGTGAGAGGATCTGCTGCTTGAGAGGGCTTTCGGCCAGCGGGTAGAACTTGTTGAACACGGGCTCAAGATAGGTCGGGCCGATCACGATCAGGACAACGAGGAAGCTAATGGCGACACCGGCGCCCCACAGCCACCAGGTCCTTGCGGCCTTGCGGATGACGGCATAAATCGCGGCGGCGGCCAGCGCCCCGAAGATCACCGCGATCGCGAGGGCCTTGATTTCATCACCCAGCCAGGCAAGCGCGCTCTGGTTGGACATGCCGTATTGATGCTCGCGAAAATACCCTTCATAGGCCGCCCAGGGGAGCGTGACCAGGGTCGTCAGCAGGATATATTGGAGCGCATACAGCGCCGTCTGCAGCCACCTGAAGCGCGTCATGCGCTCGGCGAGATCGCGCATGCGCCGCGACAGCCGGGTGCCGAGCAGGAGCCAGGCCACGGCCAGGCCAATCAGGAAATCCCACAGCAGGAGCCAGTAGCCGCCTTCGAAATAGGCATCCGAGCGGGCGCGCGCCTTGGGCGACAGCGTCGCCATGTAGGCCGCGGTAGCAGCGTCGGCGTCAAAATGCGCCGCTGCGACAGCACTTCCGGCAGCAGGCGCGGCACCGGCGGCGGGTTGTGCAGCGGCGGCGAGCGTGCCCGCCAACAGCGCGGCCGCGACAATCATCAGCATTGTGGTACGGATCATGATCTCCCCCCTATCAGAGTGGCTGTGCAGTTCGCCGGACTGCTACTGTAGCGTCCTGCTATTCTACCCCGGCCGAACCCCAAAACGCCGAGACGACATGCGCCGCACACAATCGTCTGCCGAAGGCAGTGTTCGCCGGCTGAACCTCGAGAGCGCACTGCTCAGTGCGAACCTGCTCGGCGACCCCACCGAACGCGTCATCGATGTCTACGTGCCCCACGGCCACAGTGGCGCGGGCCTGCCACTGCTCGTCGACCTGGTCGGCTACACGGCCGGCGGCCCGGCGCACACCAACTGGAAGAACTTTGGCGAGAACATGCCCGAGCGGCTCGATCGCCTGATCGGTGAAGGCACGATGCCGCCGGCGGTGGTCGCGTTTCCCGATTGTTTCACGAAGCTCGGCGGCAACCAGTACATCAACAGCGCGGCCATGGGCCCGTTCGCTGATTTTCTCATCAAGGAAGTTGTACCACGCGTGGAAGGTGAATTCCGCTGCGGCGGGGCGGGCCGGCGCGGCGTGTTCGGCAAGAGCTCGGGCGGCTACGGTGCGATCGTACACGCCATGCTCTACCCCGATTTCTGGGCCGCCGCCGCCTGCCATTCCGGCGACATGGGCTTTGAGCTCGCCTATTTGCCAGCGCTGACCAAGGCTCTGCGCGCTTTCGCCAAGGCCGGTGGCATCAAGCCCTGGCTGGCAGAATTCTACGCCGCGCCCAAGGTGAAAGACGCCGACGTCGAGCTGCTGGAAATGCTTTGCATGTGTGCGAGCTACGACCCGGATCCCGCCGCGTACATGGGCCTGCGGCTGCCGATCGACATGGAAACAGCCGAAGTCATTCCGGGACGCTGGGCGAATTTCGCGAAGTGGGACCCGCTCAACATGGTCGAGACGCGCGGCGCTGCTCTCAAGGGACTTCGGGCGCTGTACATCGATTGCGGCAATGTTGATCAATTCAACCTGGTCTATGGCGCGCGGCGGCTGACGCGCGCGCTGCAGAAGCTGGGCGTGCCGCACCGTTACGAGGAATTTCCGGACGACCACTCCAGCGTGGACTACCGCATGGATATCAGCCTGCCGTTCCTGGCCGCGGCCCTGGCGCCATAGGGTTGCGCGCAATGCGTATTGTGGTCGCGATGATCACCACCTGCGCCTGGCTTGCGGCCAGTGACAGCAATGCCACGGCGGTGACGGTGCCGGCGTGGCTGTTTCCGATGAGCCTGCCGCCAGGGGTGACTCCGGTGTTCGACCGTGTCAAGCCGCTGCATGTGCCACGCAGCCGAGTCACATTTACCGAAGCGCAGCTCAACGATCTGTTTTCCGCACCGGACTGGTTCCCGCCGTCGCACTCGGCGATGCCTGAAGTGGTCGCGCGCGGCCGCGCACCCGATGTGTACGCCTGCGGCTTCTGCCATACGCCGGGCGGCCAGGGGCGTCCCGAGAATGCATCACTGGCGGGACTCCCTGCCGCCTACATCGTCCAGCAGGTGGCGGATTTCAAGAGCGGCGCGCGACGCAGTGCGTGGCCCGGTGCCTACCGTCCCGCAGACCGTATGATCGAGGTAGCCGCACACGCTACTCCCGAGGACGTGGCGTCGGCCGCCACCTATTTTTCGCAACAGAACTTTGTATCGCACGTCCGTGTGCTCGAGCGCGCACGCGTCCCAAGCGCGCGCGCCGTCGGCTGGGTCTACGCGGCGATCCCGGGTGGCGGCGGGGAGCGGCTCGGCGAGCGACTGATGGAATTCGCGCCAGACCCCATTCGCCACGAGCATCGCGACGAGAGCCAGCGTTACGTTGCCTACGTTCCGCTCGGCAGCGTGGCGCGCGGCAAGACCATTGCCCGGAGTGGCGCAGGCAGCCTGGCGGTCGCATGCGTCGCCTGCCACGGCAAAGACCTCCAGGGCATGGCACTGTTTCCGCGGCTCGCAGGGCGATCACCGACGTATCTGATGCGGCAGCTCCTGGCTTTCAAGACCGGTGCGCGCGCCGGACCGGTCGGGCAACCCATGCGCGCGGTGGTGGACAACCTGAGCGTCGGCGACATGGTCGCCGTTGCCGCCTACGCAGCGTCACTGGAGCCATAGCGCAAGTTCATGAGCGATCCTCGCGCCATGGCCAGCGGCATGGACCGGCAGCGGCTGGCGCCGCTTCGGCTACGCGACTAACATCGGACCCTGCACTCCAACAATGGGGGCCGTGTCGCGGTACCCCGAGTAAACAGCCATGGCTACCGAAAAACCCAGCGTCTGCCCGCTCGACTGCCCCGACACCTGCAGCCTGACGGTGACAGTGGCCGACGAGCAGATCGTCGAAGTCCGCGGCTCGCGCGCCAATCCGCTCACGCACGGGGCGATCTGCGCCAAGGTGGCGCGTTTCTATCCCGAGTTCGTGCACGGCCCGAACCGGCTGCGTTATCCGCATAAACGCATCGGCGAGAAAGGCGACGGCCGCTACGCGCGCATCTCCTGGGCCGAGGCGCTCGACACGATTCACAGCCGCGTTGCCGGCGTGATCGAGCGGTACGGGCCACAGGCGGTGATGCCGCTGAACTACGCGGGACCGCAGGGCATGCTGGCGGCGGATTCCATGTCATTGCGTTTCTTCCACAAACTGGGGGCGACACTCCTGTACCGCAGCGCGTTGTGTGGAGGCATCCGCACGGAGGCTTACACCGGAACCTTTGGCGACTGTCCGGGCACGCCGCTCCAGCAAGTGAGCATGGCAAAGCTGATCATCGTCTGGGGCAACAACGCCACGGCCTGCAACCTGCACCTGATGCGGCAGATCAACGCGGCGAAGCGCGACGGCGCGAAGCTGGTGGTGATCGACCCACGGCGCATCAAGGTCGCCGACCAGGCGCACCTGTTCCTGGCGGTACGTCCGGGAACCGATGTCGTGCTGGCCTTCGCCCTCGCCACCGAACTCGAACGCCAGGGCGGGCTCGATCGCACCTTCATTGACAAGCACGTGCTCGGGGCCGATGCCTACATGGCGGTGGCCCGGGAATATACTGCTGAACGCGCCGCGCAGATCTGCGGCGTCGAGGCCGACGACATCCGCAGGCTGGCGCAGTGGTACCGCGAGGCCTCGCCCGCGGTGATCGCCTGGGGCAACGGCCTCGAGCGCAACCAGAATGGCGGCTCCGGCATCCGCGCGATCGCCGCGCTCCCCGCACTCGCTGGCAAGTTCGGAGTGGCGGGCGGCGGACTGGTAGCGGCGGCTGGCAAGGCCTTCCCGACGACCGACGATGCGTTGACCGGCGCCAGCTTCGTGCCGACAAACACGCGCACCTTCAATATTCTCGATGTCGCCAGCTTGCTGCTCGATCCGACCCTGGACCCACCGATCCAGGCGACCTTCATCTACAATCACAATCCGCTGATCGTTCACCCGGATCAGAATCACATGAAGCGAGCGCTTGCCAGGGCTGACCTCTTTACAGTCGGCATCGACATCGCGATGACCGACAGCATGAAGTACGCCGACATCATCCTGCCGGCCTGCAGTCACTTCGAATACGCCGACATTTACGCCGCCTACGGGCAGCAGTACCTGCAGCGCGCGGAGCCGGTGATCGCGCCCGTGGGCGAGGCCCTGCCGAACACCGAGATCTTCCGGCGCCTGGCCGCGCGTTTCGGCTTCGACGGTGCCGCGTTCACCGCGAGCGACACCGAACTGATGGACGATGCCCTGGATCGGAACGATCCACGCATGCGTGGGCACCGGCCGAGCCAGCTGCCCCTCGATGCGGCACTCAGCATGGAATACGACGGTGCCGAACCGATACTGTTCCGCAATGTGTGGCCGACGACGCCCAGCGGCAGGATCGAACTGGAATCGTCGGACCTGGCCCGCCGCTACGGCGCGGCCCTCCCGGGCTACCGGCCGCTGCAATCAACCTTGCCGCTGACGCTGATCACACCAGCTTCCGACAAGCGCATCACCTCGACCTTTGGCGGGCTCAGCTTCAACGACGCCACGCCGGTGCTGGAGATACACCCTGATGACGCCGCCAGCCGCAAGCTTGCCGATGGTGCGCGGGTACGCGTGTGGAATGAACTCGGTGAGGTGTTCCTGCCGTTGTGCGTCACGACCGCGGTGCGCCCGGGCGTGGTCTGCTCCGAAAAAGGCGCCTGGCTGCGCACCAGTTCCAACGGGCAGACGGTTTCGGCGCTGGCGCCGACGCACAAGGCGGATCTGGCCGCCGGCGCGTGTTTCAATGACGCGCGCGTCGAAGTGGCCGCCGCCGGCTAGACCGGGATCAACTCCACCCGCTCCACGTCCGGCGCCGCCGGATCGTGCAGCTCGGTGTTGAAGGACACGAGTACGAACGGGCGCTCGCCGGTGTTCTTGAAGGCATGCGCGACGCCGGGCGGAAATTCGAAGCGCCACACTTCGCCGGCGGGCACCAGCGCGTCGCGGGTCTCGCCGTTCGCGCGATAGCGCACCAGCGCTTCGCCGTACACCGCGCTCACTTCGGTGCCACGCAGGTGGCGGTGGTTACCGCGCACGGCGCCAGGCTCGGTGATCACCGCATGCACATTGCGCCAGCCGCCCAGCAACTCCGGCTCCAGCGGTTCAAAGACCACGCCACGCGCGTCGGCGTGCGCCTTGATCTTGGTGATTGGGACCTGCTTCATTGCAACAACCGCTCGAGCGTCGGCAGCGGCACTGCGCCTTCATTGAGCGCGCGCTCATGGAACGCCTTCAGCGAGTAATCCTGCGGGTGGCGCTGCCGGTAGTGCTCGCGCAACTCGTTCCAGCCCCTGGCGCCCGCGTAATACATGGCCAGCTGGCATGACGACAGCTGCGCGCGCTGGAATTTCGCCGTGGCTTCTTCGCGCTCCTGGTAAGTCTGTTTGATCATGAGATCGAGCGCTTCCTGCTCGCTCATGCCCATGGTCTGCAAGCGGATGTCGAGTATCGTGTTAGCCTGCCCCCGCAGCAGCTGCTTCAGCAGCGCGAAGCGCATCGCCGGGGTGCCATCCAGATAACCCTGCTCAGTCATCATCTGCTGGGTGTAGACCGCCCAGCCTTCGACGTAGGGCCCGTTGCCCCAGATGGCGCGCAGCACGCGGCGCGTGCGCGGCTCGATGCGGTTGGCGTATTCGGCCTGCACATAGTGACCGGGCATGGCCTCGTGTATGGTCAGCTGCTGCAGACCAAAGCGGTTGTACTCGCGCAGTTTCGAATCGATCCGCGCCTGCGGCCAGTCGGCGGGAATCGGCGTCATCCAGAAGAACGCACCGAGCTGAGGCTCGAGTGCCGGCGCCGGGTTGAAGCCGCCCACGCCGTAGATGCCGCGCATGAACACCGGCGTGTCGATGACCGCGAGGTTGCTGCCTGCCGACAGCGTCAGCAGGTCCTTGTGTCGCACAAAGGCGGTCGCCTCGGCGAGCGTCTGGCGCACTTCGTCCATGTAGGTGGCCGGAGTGGCATGCTGGGCCGCCACTTCGGCGAGCGCTTCCTCGACGCTGCGCGGCGCGGCCAGGCGCGCCATTTCCGCGCGCGTCGCGGCCAGATCGGCTTCGGCAGCCGCCAGCAACTCCGCGGGCGTGCGCCCGGTGTGCAGGACGTAATTGCACTTGAGCTGGTAGTTGTCCGTGCCGATGCGCCAGTCGCTGGTTTTTCCTGACAGCGTCCTGGCCAGGTAGTCGCTGAATTCCCGCAGTGCCTTCAGCGCCGGCGCGGCCGCCTTCGCGTAGGCAGCCTGCGCAGCCCTCGGTGCCGCCTCACGCAGCGTCTTGTCGATGAGCTCGATGTTGCCGGCGTTCTCCTCGCGTGCCACGCGGTTCCAGATCTCGGGCGCGTCGACGAGGTTTGAGCGGGCCTGCGTCATCAGTGCCGGGAGCCGCTGCAGGCGCGCAACGATGTCCTGGTAACGCGCCTCGAGCGGCGCGTACTCGAGCACGTAGGGGTTGTAGAGGCCGTTGCCGACCAGCTCGACGTAGACCGTCGGGTTGTGGCGGAAACTCTGGATGCGCTCGAACTCGAGCAAATTGAGATTGACCGTGTCGCGCACGATGTCGAGGTCCGCCTGGCGCTCCGCATCGAGCGGCGCGTTCTTCAGGTCATCAAGCCGGCGCAGCAACCGGTGATTGAATTCGCGTGACCGCCTGAGGCCGGCGGCGCTGTAGTCATCCCAGCGACCATCGAGTCGCAGCTTGCCATGCACGTGGTAGCCGGCGCTGGTCGCGGCAACCGGCGTCAACGCCAGGCCGCCGTAGACGAAATCGGCAACCAGCGCGTCGGCGCTGACGTGCGGGGTCGCGGCCGTGGCTGTCAAGCTGGCTGCCAGGCACAAGACCGCAAGTGTCAACACATGTGGGTATCGCATCACGCACCTCGATCGGCTTTTCAGCAGGGAATTATCAGCGATCCTGCGTCACAATGGCATCCTGACTCAGGACTGACGCCGCCACAGCAAATAGCCGCGGCCGCCGGGACGGCCGACCTGGGCACGCACGCGAAGCCCGGCAGCACTGAGCAATGGCTCGCTGCCCGCATTGGCTGCCCGTGCACCGTCAGCGCTCAGCTCGCCGCGCAGGTACTCGAACCAGGCCGTGCGCGGCCATCTTCCGGCTGCCATGCTGGCGACGACGGTGTCGGGTGCAGCGCGCAGTTGCCCTGCCAGCCTGGCTGGCGCAGCGGGGTCCGCGCCGTCGATTGTGCTCCAGCTTCCCGCGGGCAAATCGAGTTGCGCCCAGGCGAGCGTGGTCTCATCCGGGCTCCACAGCAGGAGCGGCGCCGGGCCTGCGGCCTGCGCCACCCGCGCGGCGAGCGCGTCGATGTCCTGCGTGCGGTTCATCGCGCCGAACACAGACGGAACACCGAGCGACAACAGCAGGCTCCAAGCCGCGGCGAACTGCAGCAGTCGCGACGGTGCAGGCAATGAGATCGTGTCGGGTGCTGGCGCGAAACACTGGCGCGCACCCCACGCAGCCACCAGCGCGGTCGTGATCGCGCTCACCACAAACAACGGCCATGACGCACGCACCACCGTCCACTGAATGGCCAGCGTCGCGGCCAGCAGCAGCAGCGCCAGCGCTGCCAGCAGCGCGGCCGTTCCGGCGAAGGCACGACGCGTCGCGGCGCTTGCTCCGGCCAGTCCTTCCGCCCACAGGGCAACGAGCAGCGCAAAACCGATCATGCACGGCGCCGCGTAGATGCCGCGTGCGGTCACGGCGAGCGACAAGACCACCAGCCCCGGGAGCGCGGCACACAGCGCAAAACGCCAGGCGGCACGCCGTGGGCCCGCCTCGCACGCGCCGCGCCAGGCCGCCTTGCACGCGTACCACGCGCAGACGGTCCAGGGCAGCAGGAACAGCGGCAATTCAAGGAAGTACTGGCCGGGCGAGCTGCGATGCCCGCTCGCATAGTCGAACTGCGCTTCCGAGGAAACCGCGAGTGCGCGGCCGACGAGATTGTTCCAGAACAGGATGCGCAGCGACCGTGCGCCGTCGGGCTGCGACGCCACGGCGTTCACCCAGACCGCGATGCAGGCGATCGGCAGGAGTGCCGGGAGCCAGAATTCAAGGCGCGCGAGCTCGCGCCAGCGCCGCTCCCAGGCGATGAAACCGAGGAACGCCAGTACCGGCACCATCCAGGCGGCGAAATTCTTGGCGAAGAACGCGAGCGTCAGTCCGGCGTGCATCACGAGGTAGCCGCGCCAGCGCGTGCGCCGTGCAGCGCTGTCTTCGCCGCCGGCGGCAAGCGCGGCGTACATGCCCGCGAGCGCCACGGCGACGCCTGCCAGCAGCAGCGCGTCGGTGTCGAGCCAGATCTGCACCTGGTACACGAGCGTACTGGTGGCGAAAACCGCCGCGCCCAGCAGCGTGCGCGTGAGCGCCAGCACCGCCAGGAAGGCGAGCAGCGCATAGCCCAGTTGCGGCACGCGGGCTGCCGCCGGAGCCGCACCGAACACCCGCATCGAAGCGCCCGCGAACCAGTAGGTCAGCGGCGGCTTCTCCGCGAAGCGCACACCGCCGAGCGACGGCAGCGCTTGCGGGTGCGCGCTCATCGAAGCTGCGAGCGCTGCTTCGCGCGGCTCGTCGGGCGTCCAGTAGCCGCGGCCGAACAGGCCCACGCACCACAACAGCGTCAATGCCGCAAGGGCAATAGCCGAAATCCGCCTGGGCGTGTTCATGTTCCGGTTAGCTTAGACGTTGTACGCGCGGGAATCATGGTTCCGTCGGCGGCCACGAGCCGCACGCCGCCGATCACCAGCGCCGCGCCCAGCAGTTGCAGCGCGCCCAGCGCTTCGCCGAGCAGCAACCACGCCAGCAGCATCGTGATGGGGGGACCGAGCGAGCCGATCATCGCGGTGGGGCCGGCGCCGAGCCGGCGGATGGCTTCGGATACCAGCCAGATCGGCAGCACCGTCGAGAACACCGCCATCGCCACGCTCAGCGCATGTACCGGCCAGGGCTGCAAGGCAAGCGTGGCAATCGGTCGCAAGGCCAGGAACTGGACGACCGCCGCCATGCAGGCGATCGCGGTGGCCCAGGCGGCGACGCGCGCCGAACCCAGGCGCACCAGGAGCGGCGCGGCGCGCAGCAGGTAAACCGCGTAGCACACGGCGCTGGCGAACACGAGCGCGCCGCCGATGGCCACATCGCCGCTCCCGCGGCGCAGATCATGCGTGACCACCAGCGCCACGCCGGCGTAGCACAGCAGCAACGCCCACCAGGTCGCGCGCGCGGGCGCACGCCGTGCGCGCCAGGCGCCATACAGCACGACGATGGTCGGATAGACGAACAGGATCAGCCGCTCGAGTGCGGCCGAAATGTGCCGCAGACCCAGGAAATCCAGGTAACTGGAAGCGTAGTAACCCAACACGCCGAGCACCGCCAGCGCGCGCCAGTCCGCGGCGCTGATCGACTCCGCCGCGCCACGCGCCGCCACCAGGCCCAGCAGCAGGAACAGTGGCAACGAATAGAGCATGCGCAGCGCCAGCAGCGTTTCCGCATCGACGCCGTACCGGTACGCCGCCTTGACGAGCACGGCCTTGAAGGAAAAACCCACCGCGCCGAGCAGCGCGCAGGCCAGCCCGGTCGAGCGCGGCCACCATCGGGAACCTGCCGACACTTAGTGCGCGAGGCCGTGCGGCTGGATCAGTCCCAGCCGCCAGGCGATCATCAGCAGCAGGAACAGCACGACCGAAAGCACGATGCGCAGCGTCAGCGAGTGCAGCATCTTGCGGGAATCACCGCTCCCCGTCGCCAGGTGGTAGAGCGCCACGCCGAGGCTCGCAACGATGGCCACCAGCACGACGATCACCGCCAGCTTGATCACTGCCATCGCCAACCCCCGCGCGCTCTCGGCCGGGGCGGCCCGCCCCTGGGATCGCAAGTATAGGCGGGCGCCTGTACTCCGCGCCCACCGGGCGGCACAATGCCCACCCCATTTTGATGCCGGAGTGCCCCGCACGTGCTGCGCGTGGAATTTGGCGACCACTACTGTGTGCGCTCCAGCGTCTGGATGACAGCCCTGGCGCTCGCCGGCGTGCTGCTGTTTGCCCAACTCGGCCGCTGGCAGTGGCACCGCGCGGCAGAGAAGCGCGCCCTGGCCGTCGCCTTCGTGGCCGGCACGGAGAATTTCGCTACCGCGCTCGGATCGCGTTCGACCGCTGAACTGGCGCGCTACACGCAGGTGCGCGCGCGCGGCCGGTATGACACCGCTCACCAGTTCCTGCTCGACAACATGGCCCATGAGGGGCGAACTGGCTACCAGGTGCTGACCCCACTCCAGCTCGATGGCGGCCGGGTACTGCTGGTGAATCGCGGCTGGCTGCCGCTCCCCGGCGGGCGCCGGGACGCGCTCCCGGATATCTCGCTCCCCGACCTCGGCACGATCAATATCGGCGGACGGCTCGACAACCTGCCGGTCACGGGCCTCGCCATGGGCCAGGCCGCGCCCGCCCAGGGCCCGCTCTGGCCCAAGCGCACGAGTTTCCCGTCCATGCAGCAGCTCGGTGCCGCACTCGGCCAGAGCGTCGAGGCCCGCCAGTTGCTGCTGGGGGCGAGCGAACCGCAGGGGTTTGCGCGTGACTGGACGAGCAGCGGTACGGGCTTCGGGCCGGAGCGCCACATGGCTTATGCGTTCCAATGGTGGGGACTCGGGGCGCTGATCCTGTTCCTGTATTTCTTCATGAACATCGAGCCACGTGACCCATGAACATGCCCCCCGCCGCGGCACGCAGCAATCGCCGCCCGCTGCTCATCATGCTGGTGCTCTTCGGGG
The DNA here is from genome assembly GCA_043751915.1 of Gammaproteobacteria bacterium. Classification (GTDB taxonomy): domain Bacteria; phylum Pseudomonadota; class Gammaproteobacteria; order Steroidobacterales; family Steroidobacteraceae; genus FEN-1191. The sequence goes on from JAYUZI010000283.1 coordinate 13,837, forward strand.
CTCCGCTGGCCGGCGCCTTCTGGCTGTATTACGGCTCGAGCTGGCGACCCTCGCTGCGCACCAATCACGGCGAACTCATCGAGCCGGTGGTCGCGCTGCCCGGGCAACGTGCGGCGACGCTATTGCGCGGCAAGTGGACACTGCTCGTGCTGGGTCGGGGCGATGCCGGTTGCGATGCCGGTTGCCGCACCACACTCGTCTACGCACGCCAGACCTGGCTGTCGCTGGGGCAGCTCACCCCGCGGGTGCAGCGGGTACTGCTGGCCGGCGCCGGCTGCTGCGACGCGCCCTACCTGCAGCGTGAACAGGCCGGACTGATCGCCATTGACGTAGCCGGGAGCGAGATCCAGGCACTCGTGCGGGCGATCCCGGAACCGCGGGAGCAGGCAATCTTTGTCGTCGATCCGCTCGGCAATCTGATGATGCGTTACGATGTGCGCCAGGACCCCAAGGGTCTGCGCGAAGACCTCAAAAAACTGCTCGAGCTTTCGCATATCGGCTAAGTAACGATGCACCGCGCCTCGCTCATTCGCCCGCTCACCCTCGCGGCTTTCCTGCTGTGTTTCGTGGTGGTCGTACTTGGGGCCTACGTGCGCCTTTCGGCTGCGGGACTGGGATGTCCAGACTGGCCAGGTTGCTACGGGCACGTCACGCCCGCGGGCGCCATTGCCGCTGCGGACGCCGCCGGCGGCACACTGGACGGTGTCTCCGTCGAGGCCGGCAAGGCCTGGAAAGAGATGATTCATCGTTACGCTGCAGCGACACTCGGAGTCCTGATCGCAGTTATTGTGTCACTGGCGATACGATTCAGGCAGGCGAAGGTGGTTTCGCTCCCCTATGTCACGGGTCTCCTGGCGCTCGTCGTGGCCCAGGGGGTGCTGGGAATGCTGACGGTCACCAAGCTGCTCGAGCCGGCTATCGTCACCGCGCATCTGCTGCTCGGCCTGGCCACTCTCTCGGCACTGTGGTGGCTGGTGCTGACCATCGGCCGCCGGCAAGCGAGCGCCTGGCGCGGCAGCACCGCTTTCCTCGGCTCGAGCCTGCAGCTCACGCGGCAGTTGGCCCTGCTCGGACTCGCGGCGCTGGCGGTGCAGATCGCGCTTGGCGGTTGGACCAGCAGCCATTACGCCGCGACCGCCTGCCCCGATTTTCCGAAGTGCCAGGGCGAGTGGTGGCCGCCACTGCAGGGCAACGTCGCGATCCATTTTGCGCACCGGCTGGGCGCGCTGTTTGCCACCGCACTGCTGATGCTCGCGGCCATCCGGGTACTGCGTTCGCGGAGCGACGAGTTCGCGCGCCGCGCCGCGCTCGCCGTGCTGCTGACGCTTGCCCTGCAGCTGCTCGTCGGCGTCACCATGGTCATGCGTGGTTTCCCGCTCGGGCTCGCCACGGCGCACAACGCCGCCGCTGCGCTCCTGCTGCTGGCGGTCGTGGCCCTGAATCGCTCGCTCCGTCCGGCCTGGAAGACCGCTTGAACGCCCCGACGGGCGCCCTCACCCATGGCGATGGCAGGGGCGATGGCAGGGGCGATGGCGGGCGCGATCGCAGCGCCGCCAGAGTGAGCCGGGCTCCCTGGCGCGACTACCTCGAACTCACCAAACCGCGCGTGGTCTCGCTCATCGTGCTGACGGCCGTGGTTGGCACGCTGCTCGCCACCCCGGGATTGCCGCCCCTCGATGCGCTCGCGTTCGGCAACCTTGGCATCGCACTGGCCGCCGCCTCCGCCGCGACCTTCAACCACGTGCTGGATCGCCGGATCGACGTCTACATGGCGCGCACCCGCGGCCGGCCGCTGCCGACCGGCACCCTCGACTACCGCCAGGCGCTGGTGTTTGGCGCGGTGCTGGGAATCGCCTCGATGCTGGTGCTGGTGCTGCTGGTGAATACGCTCACCGCAGTGCTCACCTTCGCCTCGCTCATCGGCTATGCCGTGCTCTACACGGTCTGGCTCAAGCGCGCGACGCCGCAGAACATCGTCATCGGCGGCGCCGCCGGTGCCGCGCCCCCGGTACTCGGCTGGGCGGCGGTCACCAACACGGTCGATCCACACGCGCTGCTGCTGTTCCTGATCATCTTCGCGTGGACGCCACCGCACTTCTGGGCGCTCGCCATCGCCCGCCGCCACGAATACGCGAAAGCGGAAATCCCGATGCTGCCGGTGACGCACGGCGTGGAATTCACGCGCCTTCACGTGTTGCTGTACACGATACTGCTCGCGCTGGTGACGCTCTTGCCGTACCTCACCGGCATGAGCGGCCTTATTTACCTCATCGCAGCGCTGCTGCTGAACGGCCGCTTCCTGGTGCACGCCGTGAGGCTCAAGGTGACACGGCGCGACGACCTGCCGATGCGCGTGTTCCGCTTCTCGATCAGCTACCTGATGTGGCTGTTCCTGGCGCTACTGGTGGATCACTACCTGCCGACGCAGGCGTCAATCGTCACTTAGGGTCTGTTACTTTCGGCCACGCGTCGCGAGCCACGAACCAGCTACGATAAGCGCCAACGCCACGAACCCGCCCGGGCCGAGGCGCTCGTGCAGCACCAACACGCCCAGCAGCGTGGCCACCGCCGGGTTGATGTACGTAATGACCGAGGCGCGCGCCGGGCCCGCGTGACTGACAAGATAGAACATCAACAGCATCGCCACCGCCGTGCAGGCCAGGCCGAGTACGACGAT
>JAYUZI010000284.1:0-4422 GCA_043751915.1 Gammaproteobacteria bacterium
AGCAATGCGGGCAGGAAACCAATGGGCACGACGCTGCGGACATCGAGCCGTTCGGCCGTCAGGTGCCCGGCACTTTCGGTATGCGTGCCATCGCAGTGCGGGGTGAGCGAGAGCGTGCTGCAGTTGCAGCTGCCGCCGGTGCCGACCCGCCCGGTGAAGGTACCGCTGACCAACGGCGCGCTGCGCGAGGGCGGGGCGCCGAACCAACGGGGCTGCGTGCCGTCGAAATCCTGCGCGATGGCCAGATCGTGAGCCTGTCCCAGATCGGCGCTGAAACTGCGGCCGCCGATGGTCAGTATTGCCGGCTGCGGCATCGCGGTGAGAGTCTTTGCTCTGTGCATGCGCCCAATCTCTTGTCGACAAATGCAGACAGCTGATAAATCCGTCCGGCCTCGCGTATGTTACGCAAACTGGAGCGTGCCCGCCGGGATCGAGGAACCATTCGTGACTAAGAGCGCTTTTCACAGGCATCGGCGCGCAATCGCTGCGTTGCAGGCGTTGATCGCAATGAGCCTGCTGGGCGGTTGCAGCCACATGCAGCGGCTCGAACCGGCCAACTGGCATGCCCATTGGCCCTGGCATCACGCCCCGCAGGCCCCGGAGCCTCCAGTCGGTGAGCTGGTCGTGGAGTCGGCAACAGGCGCTACGGCCCCCAACCTGCTGCAGACCTGGGACCGCAACACGCTGCGCGTGGCACTCGACCAGCTCGCCGGCGCGGGTGAACTCAAGCTTCGTCCGGTGCAGGGGCATGGCTGGCCGATCCGGATGGAATTCGCCGTGCAACCAGGTTCGTTCCAGCAACTCGAACTGCGCGGCGACCAGCGGGTCATTCTCACTGTGCCGGCGACGGGCGGCGTGGCCGTGCTGCAAGCGCCGCAGGGCCTGTACGCGTCGACCACGACCGAGCTGACGCTGCGCTACGGAGCGCCGGCGCCCTAGCGCTTGCGGATCGAAACCACCGTCGCCTTGTAGCGATCGGCGCGCAGCAGCGAGTGGCTGTGTTCGATGGCCGTGCGCCGCATGTCGTAGGTGGTCTCGCGCACGAACAGCAGTGGTTTGCCGGGCGCGGTATCGAGGATCCGCGCCACTTCCTCAGTGGCGGTGGTGGCACCGATTTCTTCCTCGGCCCAGTTCAATTTCCGCTTGTAGACCTTCTCGAAGATTGAATACAGCGAGGACTTGCCCAGGTCCTGCTTCTCCAGATCCGGAAACAGCGCCGCGGGCAGGAAGCTCGTGACCAGCGCCACCGGCTCATTGTTGACATAGCGCAGCCGGCGCAGGGCAAACACCGCGTCGCCGGCGTTCATTCGCAAAGCCTGGGCGGTCTCGGCGTCGGCGGCCGTGCGTTTCAAGCTCAGCACCTTGGCCGATGGCACCAACCCCCGCCGCCGCATTTCCTCGCTGAAGCCGCGCAGCTGCTGGAAGTTCCAGGGCACCTGGCTCGAGCCAATGACCGGGCGCTTGCCCTTGGCGATGACCAGCAGGCCCTCGGCGCGCAGCTTCAGGAAGGCCTGGCGCACCTGGAACTGGGCTGGAAGCAGCCTTTCGATTTCCTGCCGGGGAAATTCGCGAACCTGGGCATCGACGCCAACTACACTTTTTCGCCGAGCGATACCGGCAAGGATGTGGCCGGTAACGCGATTCCATTCCCACAAAATTCCAAAGATCAGGCCAACCTGATCCTCTGGTACCAGGACAAGCACTTTCAGACCCGCGTGGCCGGCAACTACCGTTCCAAGCGCGCGGTGGGCGGCGACTATGGCGGCATCGCGGGCTTCGAGGAATACCAGGCATCGACGTTCTACCTGGACGTTTCGGCGAGCTATGACTTTGCCGATCACTTCCAGGTGTTCGTGGATGGCTCCAATCTCACCAAGGAGAAGGAGCACTACTATCTGGTCTGGCCGGACATGAAGCTCAATACCACGCAGTTCGAATCACGCTACGCGATCGGCGTGCGAGCGAAGTACTAGCCGTCGCGCGGCATCCGCACGTCGCCGCCAGCTTAATCGTTGGCGGCGGTGCTGCGGGCCTTGATGGCCACCGGCGGCGCTTCCGCGTCGTCGAGATTGACGGCCGTGAGCGTGCCGCCCCACACGCAGCCGGTGTCGAGCGCCAGCACGCCGTCGCCCCGATGGAAGCCCAGCGCTGACCAATGACCGAAGATCACCCGGCTCGCGGCGCTCGCCCGCCCGGGTACCTTGAACCACGGCATCCACGGCGCCCGGCTGTCGCCCGGCGGTCCCTTCTGGCGCAGGTCCACGCGGCCCTGCGCCGTGCAGACGCGCATCCGCGTGAGCACATTGATGATAAAGCGCAACCGATCTGCGCCCTCGAGTGCCTCGTCCCAGCGATCGGGTTCATCGCCGTACATTGAGCCCAAGGTGGCGCGCGGGTCGTGACGCAGCGCCTGAGAGACCTCGCTGGCCAGCTGCGTGGCCTGCTGCGCGTGCCACTGCGGCACCAGTCCGGCGTGCACCAGCAGGTCGTGGTGCGCGCTGTCGTAGTGGGCGAGGGGGCGCTCCAGCAGCCAGCCCAGCAGCGCGTCGCGATCGGTGGCGGCCAGCACCTCGTCCAGCGTATCGGCGCGACGCAGGCGGTGCTCGGGGACGAAGGCCACCGCCAGCAGGTGCAGGTCGTGGTTGCCGAGCACGACGATGGCGTTGGCGGCGAGCGAGCGCACGCGGCGCAACGTGGCGAGTGATTGTGGTCCGCGATTCACCAGGTCGCCGGTGAACCACAGCAGGTCGCGATCGGCGTTGAAGCGGATGCGCTGCAGCAGTGCATCCAGCTCCGCGCAACATCCCTGGACGTCGCCGATGGCCCAGCGTGCCATGTCAGGACCTGGCCCGGCGGCTCAGTGCAGCAAGCCCGGCTTGGCGAGCCGGAATGCCGCGATCGGCGCGTCAAACTGCGCGCCGTCGTCGCCCAGCATCTGGTAGCTCCCCTGCATCGCGCCGACTGGCGTCTCGAGCACGGCGCCGCTGGAGTATCGAAAACCCTGCCCCGGCTGCAGGTGCGGCTGTTCGCCGACCACGCCTGCGCCGCGCACTTCCTGCACGCGTCCGTTGGCGTCGGTGATGATCCAGTGACGTGTCATCAGCTTCGCAGGCACCTGACCGGCGTTGCGCAAGGTCACGGTGTACGCGAACACGTAGCGGTGCTCCGCCGGTGCCGATTGTTCCTCGAGGTAGGTGCTCTCGACGTCGACGTTGATCTGGTGGCGGTCGTTCATGGCATTACTCTAGCGCACGCGCATGGCGAGCAGGTCGCAGGGCGCGCCGTGCAGCACGGTGTCTTCTGTGAGGTTGACCAGGATCGACAGCCCGTGACGCTCGCGGCAGCCCAGCACGATCAGGTCGGCGCCCACTTCGCGCGCCTGCCGCAGGATCTCGCCCTTGACGTTGCCAGTGGCTACCCGGCAACTGTCGGCCGGTAACCCCAGCGTGGCCGCCAGCGCCAGGATCTGCTCGCGGGCGCGGGCGATGACCCGATCGTCGATCTGCACCACCGGCACCAGCGCGTCGCTCATCGGTTCGACCGGCACGAACTCGATGACGTGCAGGAGCCGCAGCTGCGCATGCCATTGGCGTGCCAGTTCCACGCTCCTGGCGGCGATGGCGCGGCTCTGGTCGCTCAGGTCGATGGCGACCAGCAATTGGCGGTAGTCGGACATATGTGCCTAGTGAATCACAGCGGCGCGGCGCCCGCCACTGCCAGTGCCAGGCGCCCGAACTGCTCGGTCGCCAGGGTCTCGGCGCGCGCCCCGGGGTCGATCCCGGCGGCACTGATCTGCGCGGCGCTGAGGAGCCCGCTGAGCGCATTGCGCAGGGTCTTGCGGCGCTGGCCAAAAGCGGCGCTTACCACGGCGGCGAACTGCGGCAATGCGGCCCAGGAGGGCGGGTCGGGCCGCACTTCCAGGCGCACCAGCGCCGACCAGACCCTGGGCGGTGGCCGGAACGCGCCCGGGCCGATGTCCAGCAGTTTCGTGGCGCGGACCCGCGGCGCCAGCATCACGCCCAGGCGTCCGTATTGCCGGCTGCCGGGCGGGGCGACGATGCGATCGACGACTTCCTTCTGCAGCATGAAGTGCATGTCGGCCATGTGGGCACTCGCCTCGAGCAGATGGAACAGGAGCGGCGTGGAGATGTTGTAGGGCAGATTGCCGATCACCCGCAGCCGCCGTCCACGCGCACGCGCCAGCGCCGCGAAATCAAATTCGAGGGCGTCGCCCAGGTGCAGGCGCAAGCCCGGCCGGTCGGCAAACTGCCGCTGCAGTGCCGCGGCGAGATCGCGGTCGATTTCAACGACGTCGAGCCGCTCCATGAACGCCAGCAGTGGTGTGGTCAGCGCGCCCGGGCCCGGGCCGATTTCCACCAGCGCATCGTCAGGGCGCGGCGCGATGGCGGCGATGATGCGGGC
>JAYUZI010000285.1:0-4910 GCA_043751915.1 Gammaproteobacteria bacterium
GACGCTGCCCTCGTCCCTGGCGATGTGGCCGATATCCTGCAGCACCTCGGGCAGGCCGAAAGGGTCGTAGCCGGCGCGGGTCGCAAGCACGACGCCGATGCGGTCGGCTTCGAACTCAGCCTGCTTATCCAGTGAGCGGGCAACAATTTCCGCGCCGCTGCCGATCAGGTTGCGCACCTGTTCATTCTCGCCCGCCTGCTTCGCAACCAGCTTGCCGCCCAGATCGACCAGGCGTCCCTTCTGTAGCAGCTTGAGATGGTGCTTGCGCACGACGTGACCGATCTCGTGACCCAGCACGCCGGCCAGCCCCGCTTCATTCTTCAGCAGCCGGTACAGGCCGCGCGTAACGTAGACATAGCCACCCGGTATCGCGAACGCATTGACGTCGTCGGAATCGATGACGCCGAAATGCCACTCCAGATCGGGCCGCTCGCTTTGAGTGGCAACCCAACGGCCCACGTCATTGACATATTTCTGCAGCGCCGCGTCCTTTACCAGCGGCGCCGCGCCAAGCAGGTTGCCGGCAATCTGGCGGCCGATTGCAATTTCCTCTGCCTGCGAAGTGCCGCCCAGCAGACTCTTCAGATCTTCCAGGCCGGGCCTTTCCGAGGGCTGCGCCTGTTGCGGTGGCACCGACTTCTTCTGCAGGTAGTCCTCAATCCCCTGCTTGAGCTGGTCTTCCAGACCCTCAGCGCCAGTCCTACCGGAACACAGCAGCGCACCGGCGAGCAACAGGTTGATGGCAAGCTTCATGGCAGTGCCTTCACCGTGCCGGTGCGGCCAGGTAGTCCATCGCGCGCGCGGCAAGCTTGCCGTTGACGGCGAATTTCCGTGCGGCCGCTCGGCTCTCGACGTAGGAGTCGGAGAGCCTGAGCTCGGACTCGCTGTACCGGGCGGCCTTGAGCTGTTCTTCATTCAAGCCGCGGATACCCGTGGTAGCAACCACTTTGCCCGTACCGGCTCGCCCGGAGGCAAGGCCCAGCAGCCCCGCTGCCTCGCTTGCGCCACTCGCCTTGCCCGCCTCACCGCGGCGAACGCTCAACATGCGCACCCACCCGCTGCCCCTGGCGCTCGTCACCCGGAACCAGCCGCCCTGACGCTCGAGTATTTCCACCCGGTCGCCGGCAGCCAGGTTCGACACGTTGGTAGCGTCGCGGAAGGGCTGCGCCTTCAACTGCTCTGCCTTCTGCAGCCTGCCGATATCCGCTGCGGCTGCCGGCAAGGCCGCCAGCACCGCCATCACGGCCAGAACTAGCAACGGCCTGTGATCGGGTTCACTCATTGACGCGAGCCTAGCAGAGCCGCCGCCAGGAGCGCGCGCCATTCATCCCTGGAACGATCCCCGCCGCTCATGGCCCGGTGCTGAATGTCCCACACGACGCTCGCCCCGGGGTATGGGCGCAGCAACCCGGGCAGCAACCTGGTTAACTGCTCCGCGTCCAGGGCAATGCGCGCCGGATCCACAGTCGCGGGCAGCACCCAGGAGACAGCCAAGGTGTTTTCCAGCAGGCCCCAGACACCTTTCTGTCGCCCCTTCAGTACTTCCACGCTCTTGATTTCGCCGCCGGTCTTGGCAAGGCGGCGCAGGATCCTCTGCAGGGGCTTGTCGCCGAGTCCCGTGAAACGGATCAGCAGCAGGCTGGCCCGCAGTTCGCCAGCCTGCTCCAGCGAGTAGCGCACGACGCTCCGCTCCAATGCCCGGTCGGCTGCCGTAGCATAGAAGCGCGCCACCGTGAAGAAGGCGATCCCCACCGTTACTGGCCCGGTGAGATTGATATAAGCATTGCTGAAATTGATGCTGGCGTAGGAGACGCCGATCAGGATGAACTGCGAGGCACCGAACAGGCGGTCGATCTTCCTGCGGCCGGTGTCGCGATAGAAACTCCAGGCCGTGGCCCACACGATCAGCAGCGTCAGCAGCGGATAGAGGAAGCGTCCCTCGGGGAAACGCAGGTAATCGCCGTGCTTCAGGTTATCGATGGCCGTGGCGAGAATCTCCACCCCCGGATGCATGCGGCTGAGCGGCGTCGGCTTGATGTCGAAGAGACTGGGCGCGGTGGACCCGATCAGCACGATCTTGCCGGTGAATTCATCCTGCGGACGTTTCTTCGATTGGTTGGACATATCGTCGAACACATCGCTGAAGGTCACATAGCGATAGGTGAACGGCTGGCCGCGCCAGTTCAGCAGCACGCGGCTCGCAGCGGGCTCGCGCCACCCGAGGCCGCGCCCGACCCGCAGCGGCATGGACGGCAGCGCCCAGCCATGCTCGTCCCGGTAGAGTTGGTACTCGCGCACAGTGCCGTCGGGGTCCGGGTCGATGTTGTTGAAACCCAGGCGTCCACCCTTCAGCGCCGAGGCGAAGTGCGGCAGCACTACGGCTACGGTGGCGTCCTGCTGCGCTTCAGCGGAGGAACGCCGCACGCCCGGAATCATCCCCGGCCTGATGCGGCTCAGCGCATCGCTCGCGCTATCCAGGCGCAGGAAGGGGAAATAGCTGTTGTCCGTGGCGGCGATCGCCGCATCAAGATAGGCATCACTGTCCGCGTTGTAGACGTCGGCGTCGCTGAACAGGATGTCGAACACCACCGCGCTGGGGCGCTGTCGCTCAATGTTTTCCAGGAATTCGCCCAGCACCTGTCGCGGCCAGGGCCAGCGCCCGTACTCCGGGCCCATGGCGGCCAGGCTCGCCTCGTTGATATCCACGATGACGATGTCCACATCCGGTTTCGGCACCACGACGCGGTATCGCACCATGGCGTCAAAGCTCCCCTGACGCATCTGCGCGGTAAGATGCAGCACGGTGGCGTCAAAGGTCACGAATGCGGTGAACGCCGCCCCCAGGTACAGATAGAAGCGGTTGCGCCAGTGCCGCCCTAGCAGCGCGGCGAGGTTCTCGAACGCTTTGCCGACGCGGCGGGAAAGAGCGGTCATCGCATGTGAGGAGAGTCAGCGGTGTTGCGGCGGATTCTGCTCTTCGCACCCTCGATGGACAAGGGCAGATCGCATCCGGCTGCGCCGGCGCATGCGCGCATCGACAACTTGGTCTATGCTGGGCGCCGATTTCCGGGCGCTCGCGGTCTGCCTGGAACCCCGGCGCCAGAGTACATTTGTCTCTCGACTGTCTTTCCACACAATGGGGGATCCGCTCATGTTCAATAGCCGTCTGCTCACCATTGTCGTGTCGCTCGTGTTCGCAAACGCTCCAGCGTGGTCGGCCGAGCTTCCTTGGGTCGCGCACAGCAACGAGAACGCGCAGCTGCTGCAGCAATTGCTCGCGAAATACAACCCTGAACAGGCGAGTCAGCTTGGCATCGATGGTTGCGATGAGTCGATCATCGACCTCACGCGCGACCAGTTCGAGCCGCAGAACGCCGACTTCAATGCCGCAATCGTTGAGTATCGGCAGCGGCTTGCGAACGAAGCGGACCCCAGGGTCCGGCAGGACCTGGATATTCTGATCACGGCCCTGCAGGACAACCTCTCAAGCAACTCGCTCAGCCACAAGTATTTCTTCCCGTTCATCAACGTTACCGGGCTCGTGTACGCCGTCGTCCAGCAGACGCTCGACCCGCGTGTCCCGCTCCCGAGGCAACAAACACTGGTCGTGCGGCTGGAGAAATATGCGGGCACCGCGAAGGGATACCGCCCGCTCACGGAGCTTGCCAAAGAGCGCACGCTCGAGCGCATCCAGGCGGATCGGAACCTGATCGGCCCTTACACGGGCGAGGTCGACCAGGCGCTCACGGATTTTCCGACCCTGCTCACCGGCATCAAGGACTTGCTGGCCAAGAGCAAAATCAAGGGGTGGAGGCGCAGTTATTCGGCGCTCGAACAACAGCTGACGGCTTACAACGGTTGGCTTAAAACCGAAATGCTGCCGCGCGCGCGTGCGGATCATCGTCTGCCGCCGGAGGTCTACGCCGATAACCTGCGCCAGTACGGCGTGGATATTCCGCCCGAGGAGCTCATTTCCAAGGCACTCACCTCGTTCGCCGAGATTCGCAACCAGATGAACATCACGGCGGGCCTGATTGCGAAGGAGCGCGGGTTCACGGACTCCGACTACCGGGCCGTGATACGCAAGCTCAAGACCGAGCAGATCGCTCCCGATCAGGTCATGCCTCTTTATAAGGAGCGCCTCGGGCAGATCGAGGCGGCGATCCGCGCCAGCCGTATCGTCACGCTGCCACACCGCGGTGCTTCGATTCGACTCGCGACCGCCGCCGAGAACGCGCAGCAACCGGCGCCTCACATGAGCCCGCCGCGCCTGATCGGCAACACCGGCGAGTACGGTGAGTTCGTCCTCACGACGGGAATGCCCCCGGACGCATCCGGCAAAGGCCTGGCGTTCGATGATTTTTCGCATCAAGGCGCAGTCTGGACCCTGACCGCCCACGAGGCACGTCCCGGCCATGAGCTGCAATTCGCGAAAATGATCGAGACAGGCGTATCGACGGCGCGGGCGGTGTTCGCTTTCAACAGCGTCAACGTCGAGGGCTGGGCGCTGTATGCGGAAGCGGAGCTGCAGCCCTACGAGCCTCTCGATGGACAGCTGTTCGCGCTGCAGGCACGTGCACAGCGCGCTGCGCGGGCTTTTCTCGATCCGATGGTCAATCTAGGACAGATCACGCCAGAGGATTGCAGGAGTTTTCTGATGGACGAGGTCGGGCTCTCGGCCGGCATGGCTACGCAGGAAATGCAGCGCTACGTATTCCGGGCGCCCGGCCAGGCGACCTCTTATTTCTACGGCTACCAGCGCCTGATGGAGACACGGCAGGCTGCACAGCTGGCGTTGCGCAAGGACTTCGACCGCATGGCCTTTAACGATTTTGTTCTGGCGCAGGGACTACTGCCGCCGCCACTGTTGCGCAAGGCGGTGCTGGAAGAGTTCGTGCCGGCGCAGCGGC
>JAYUZI010000286.1:0-4023 GCA_043751915.1 Gammaproteobacteria bacterium
TCGAGCTTTGGCGTAGGCGCGGTAATCGGCACCAACTTCGCCTGGCCCGGCGCGCCCGGACAGAAGGACCCAAAGCTCCTGCTGACGCCGGAGCGTCAGGCCATCTGGGCCAAGTGGACGAAGCTCTACCAGGAGAAACGCCTCGTTGATGGCGAGTACCTGGGCACGCTCTACGACATTGGCTTCGACAAACCCGAGGCGCACGTGATCAGCAAGGACGGGACGATGTACTACGCCTTCTACGCCCATCAGTTCAGTGGTGCGATTGAACTGCGCGGGCTGAAGGCGGGCATGTACCGGGTCCGCGACTACGTGCACGGCCGCGCACTCGGGACGGTGCGTGGCCCCACCGGTAAGCTGGCCGCGCGCTTCCGGCAATCACTCCTGCTTGAGGTGCGGCCCCAGGAGCCGTAGCGCATTATCGCGGTAGATCTTATGCAGCACGCTGGCGGGCAGATTCATGCCATAGCCACGCCACCATTCGGCATCGGCGGGCCAGAACCACTCGTCCTCAGTTTCGAGCTGCCGCACGTGCGCCAGGTACATGGGTAGCGTTGGGTCGTTGTCCGTGCCAAACAGGATGCGGTCGGCGTACTTGATAAAGAAGCGCCGCGCACTGAAGGGCTGGCGCGCCAGTTCCCACATGCGTGCGGCGAAATCGACCTGCACGTTTGGATACTTGTCCAGCAGCGCGCCGACACGCCCCAGGTCATTGCCGAGATTGAAGGCGTGCACGGCCACGAAGGTCGTGCGTGGGTGCCGAGCGATCACCCGCTCGAAGCGCGCCAGCATCGCTTCAAACCCTGGCGTGCACTTGCCGTACAAGGACCAGTTGAACGAGCGCCGCAGGTCGTTGCGTTCATCCGCGGGCTCATAGAATGCGGCAGGTTCCGCGATATGCACGAACACGGGCACGCGCAGCTTGCCGGCCTCGTCCCAGAGCGCGTCAAAGCGTGGGTCATCAATGAAATAGACCCGCTCCCCGACACGCGCCAGCCCCAGGCCCTTGTCAGTGAGTTCTCCCAGCCCCACGGCGCCGGCCCGGACATCCTCGCGCAGACGCGTGCGCAGCAGCTGCGCGTAATCCGGCGTATCGATACCCTCGGTAGAAAGCCCGGCGAACATCAGGAAGCGGCCCGGATAGGCAAGCGCGTAGCGTTCGCTCGCGGTGCGCAAGGCAGCGCCCGATTTTCCCGTAAAAATGAAACTCTGCGCCACGCCGACCACGTTTTGCAACCTGACCCAGTCCGCGACTCCCTCCGGCGTGGCGGCATAGACGTCGTGGCTATGAGCGTCGATCACAGGAAACCGAAATCGGCTTACCTCGGTATGGGTCACGACCAGCGAGGAAGTCATGCGGCCGGTGTCGAAGCGGTTATCGGCGGGCACATCCTCCGGGCCCGTCTCCGCCCGCGCCGGCGGCGCGGTGCCGTGCGATTTCCAGGCAGCACCAAACAGGCGTGTGGCGTTACCACTGTAAATCTTGTCAATCACGTCGCGGGGAAGCGCCAGGCCGCGTACCGGGACATCGAGCTGCGGCACGGTGAAGTTTGCATCCGTGTTCAGGTACTGCCAGTCGCGCAGCCATGTGGCGTGCGCGTTACGTTTCAGCTCCTGCGGGTCTGCGCCCGGGTTCTGGGTAAGGTCACTCGCATAGAGCAACCGATCCTGGTAGCGAATAAAAAACTGCCGCACCTTGTCGTGATCCTGATTGGACTGGAACTGCACCTGGCCCAGGCGCTCGGCTACGTCAACGACCGCGTTGGCGTGGCTGTCAAGGAAGCGCGCGAGCTCATCGACGCTCCATTCCAGGCTCGCCAGGTGCGCGCCCATGAAGCGTACCGAGGGATTGCGTTGCAGCATCCGATCGCGCGCCGCCATCTGCTGCTCGTAGCTGGGCAGCTCCGGGTGCAGGTACATGTGATATTGCGGGTGGTTGCGAAAGTACTCGCGGTCATTATTGACCGTCATCTCCGCCAGCGGCAGCCAGCAGTTGTGCGGCTCACCCTGATGCCCGACCAACACCTTGCCGCGCTCGCGCACGAACGCAAAGATCGGATCGAACCTCGGATCATCGATCATCACCAGTTGCCCGGCGCGGTCGCGAAATTGCATGCCGATGTTCTTCCAAACCTTGACGCCGACCGCGCCGTCGTCGAAAGCCGAACCGAGTTCACCGAGCACGCGCTGTTGCCAGGCCGGCTCGTCCCAGCCGCGCATCTCGAATGAGGCGACCCATGCCAGGGTTGCAGGATGGGCCGCGGCCAGAGCCGCGGCGAGCGAGCGCTGCTGCTGGAGTGGGGGAAAATCCGGGTAATCGACGTTGATCGTTATGAGGCGGAACCCGTCGGCCGCCGCCTGCTCGAGCAACGCCGGATCGTTCGTATTGATATGCACGTGCACGTCGATCTTTGGCACCGTGGCGAAGTCATCGAGCGTGTACGAGCCAGCAGCGCCGGCGACCAGGGGCAGGAGGCCAGCACTGCAGAGCACGCCGAAGAACCGGGCCGCGATATTCATAAGTCACCTGCCTTGGACAGCGCCGCGCCCTGTTCGCGCAGCCGCGTGATCGCCGCTGCCGGCAACGACCGGCCGGAACACTTGGCGGCGTACAGTGCCGCGCCGAACACCGGCGGGAGCGCCGGCTTTTCGAGTCGATAGCTCACGTGGCGCGCCTGGAGTGCCACGCTGAACGGGCGCAGCAACAGCTCGCCCGCATGATCGAAGACCCCGCCCGAATAAGACACGGACACTGCTTCGTCGGCGGCGAACCCGAGACGGCGGCGCGTGGCCTCCACCAGAGCAGCCAGTTCTTCCGCGGCCTCGGCATAGATGGCCAGCGCCTGCGTGTCGCCGGCGATAGCCGCCTCGTGCACGAGGCGCGCGAGCTGCGCGATGCGCGCGCGATCGCTCGATAGCCGTGTGTAGATGTGGCCGCACAGATCCAGGTCAGCCGCCAGCACGAGCCTGGCCCGGAACAATTGCAGCAAGGGGCCAGGATCCGCACGGCCATCGCTCATGCGCGAGAAGAGAGTGAGGCCGCGACAGGCGATCCAGTACGCCGAGCCCTCGTCGCTGAACAGTTCGCCCCAGCCACCGCACCGTGCGTTGGCGCCGCCGCGCTCGCCGTAGCTGATGGAGCCGGTCCCAGCCACAACGCTGATGCCGTCCCGGCACATGAGCGAGCCGGCCCAGCCGCACACCATGTCGTTGCCGCAACGATAGGCTCCCGGGGGAAGGAATGCGGCGGGCAGCCGGTCGAGCGCGTCGCCGAGAGTCGAATCCTCGCCGTACGCAGGCAGCCCGAAGTAGGCGAAATCCAGGTCGGATGCGCCAGCGCCCGCAATGCGCAGCACGGTCTTCACGGCTTCGGCCAGCACGCCGCCGGTAACCTCCAACCCGCTCGCAATGTAGTAGGCGCCAGGAGCCGAGTGCGTAGCGCGTATGTTGCCCTCGCGATCGATGAGCGCCAATGCAGTCTTGGTGCCCCCGCCATCGACGCCGAGGTACATCAGCAGCTCCCCGCGGAGAAAGCGTGGATGATCACGCCGCTGACCACGCGGCTGACAGTGCCCGAGGCACTGGGCTGATCGGGCGCGTTGCCCAGCAGCAGGGCGCGATGAAAGGCGTAGAGCTGCGCGCACACAACATAAGGGAAGGCCAGCACACCTTCATCGGCGTCCGCAAGGCCGCTGATGAGCAGGTGCTCGCCGTGCTGCGCGGCATCGCCGGCCCGCGCGGTAATGGCGACGATCTGGCCGGCCCGTGCGTCGGCACGCAGTTCGCGCAGCAGGTCGAGGTCGTAGGCACGCGTGTAGGGATCGTTGGCAAGCAACACGAACAGCAGGGTATCACCGGTGACGATCGTCTTGGGCCCATGGCGGAACCCGAGCGGCGAGTCGTGGGCCGCGACGACCTGGCCGTCGGTCAGTTCGAGGAGCTTCAGCGCCGCCTCGCGCGCCAGCCCCTTGAGACCATTGCTGCCGAGAAACACGACCCGCGAGAACTTTCGCTCCGCCAGGC
>JAYUZI010000287.1:0-2758 GCA_043751915.1 Gammaproteobacteria bacterium
TCCGAGCGTCGCGTCCCGCAGGACGGCCGCTTCAAGGTGGCCATCGACGGTCGCGCCATCGATTTCCGCGTCTCGATCATCCCGAGCGTGTTCGGCGAAGACGCGGTGCTGCGAATACTCGATAAGCAATCGCTCACGGAGAAAGTGCATGGCCTGACGCTCGAATCTCTGGGGTTCGATTCCGAAACGGTGAGCCAGTTGCGGCGGCTTTCCAGCCTGCCTTACGGCATGTTGCTGGTCACCGGTCCTACCGGTAGCGGCAAGACCACGACGCTGTACGCTGCTATCTCCGAGACACAAACGGGTCACGACAAGATCGTCACGATCGAAGACCCGGTCGAATACCAGCTGCCAGGGGTATTGCAGATCCCGGTCAATGAGAAGAAAGGCCTGACCTTCGCGCGGGGTTTGCGTTCTATTTTGCGTCACGACCCGGACAAGATCATGGTCGGCGAAATCCGTGATCCGGAGACCGCGCAGATCGCGATCCAGTCGGCCCTCACGGGCCACCTGGTGTTCACCACGGTGCACGCCAACAACGTGTTCGACGTCATGGGCCGCTTCGTGCACATGGGCGTCGATACCTACAGTTTCGTCGCCGCGCTCAGCGGCATTCTCGCCCAACGCCTGGTGCGCGTGGTGTGCGAGCAGTGCGCCGATTCCTACACGCCCTCGCGCCGCCTGCTGGAAGAGTCGCACTTGCAGATCGCTGCGCATGCGGCCTACGAATTCAGAGTGGGCCGTGGCTGCAAGCATTGCCGCGGCACCGGCTACAAGGGCCGCAAGGCCGTCGGTGAGCTGCTGGTGCTCAACGATGAGATCCGCGAGGCGATCATCGCCCGTGCCCCGGTCCGCCAGCTCAAGGAGCTCGCGGCCCGCGCCGGCATCCGCCTGATCCGCGAGTCGGCGCTCGAACTTGTGCGGCGCGGCGAGACTACGCTCGAAGAGGTGAACCGTGTCACCATTATGGCGTGATGAAATCGGCATCTATGTGTCGCCGCACAAGCTGGCGCTGACGCGCCTGGCGCGCGGCGCGAAGCCGAAAAGCGTGGGCGAGGCGAGCTGGGCTAACGAACTCGAGCACGATACCCACTGGAGCGCGGCGCTCGTCGCGCTCGAGGCGCTGCTGGCCAAGCCGGAATGGCAGGGGGCAGTGGCGCGCGTGGTGATCTCCGATCAATGGGCGCGCTACGCGCTGGTGCCGTTCTCGGCCGCGCTGAGCGGTACGGACGAGCGCCTTACCCATGCGCGCCATGTGCTGACCGGCATTTATGGGGAAGTCGTCAGCCAGTGGACGGTGACGCTCGCCGATGCGCGTCCCGGCACGGCGCAGGTGGCTTGCGCACTGCCCGCACAGCTGCTCGAGGAGCTGCAGCTCACGCTCACGCGCCACAAGATTCCTCTCAAGTCACTGCAGCCGCAGCTGGTTTCCGCCTATAACCACTGGCGCAATCAATTGCCTGATGGCGGTGCCTGGTTTGTGTCGATCGAGCAGGGATCGCTGGCCGCGGCCCGTCTTGGGGCCGGCGGCTGGGATCGCGTGCACAGCGTACGCATCGGTGCTGACTGGGCTGTCGAACTGCGACGGCTCCAGACCTTTGGGCGTCTCGCGAACACGCAGGCCCAGGAAGGGCGCGTCTACGTGGATGCGCCGGCGGCGCTGCGCATTGCAGCCGGCCCGGGCGGCGCCGACCTGGTCTGGCTCGATGACGACAACGCCGGGGAATCCACCGCCGGCCGGCTCGAGTTCATGCGCAGGCACCAAGCATGAGCGCACCACGCCTGGAACTCGATTTTGCCGGCCCGCGCTTGCGCGGTGGACCGGTGGGTATCGCGGTCGCCGTGCTCGGCGCGCTGTGCCTGGTCGTGGTGCTGGCTCAACAGCACTCCTTGAAGGCACAACGCCAAGGCCTCGAGCTGCGCCACGCCGCGCTTGCCGGTGCGCTCCATCAAGGGCAGGGCGCCGAGTCGGTCGCGGGCCTGAGCGCGCAGAACGCCGAGAAGACCGTGCGCGAACTCGGCACCCCCTGGTCGCTCCTCCTTGCGGAACTCGAGACCGCGAGCGGCGATACCGCCGGCAATATCGCCGTGTTGGCCATCGAGCCCGATCACGCCAAGCACCGGGTGCGCGTGACGGCCGAGGCGCGCACGCTCGAGCTGGCGCTGGGCTATGTGCAACGGCTCCGCAAGAGCGCGGCGCTCCATTACCCGATGCTCGACAACCACGAGCTGCGCGCCGATGACAAGGATCACCCGGTGCGCTTCCAGATCTCGGCCGACTGGAGCGACGCATCATGAGCGGCCCGGTGCCCGAGGCGGAACTGCAGGAAAAAGCGGCGACAGCGGTCGACCTGCCGTCGGCGCCACGGCCACTCGCCGCGCAACCGCTCCCACCGTCCGCGCAGCCCATGCCGATCGGCGAGCCGGCCGCCGCCAACGCGATCGATCGCATCCAGGCCTACACGAACCGCGCGCTGGCCGAAACGCTCTACCAGGCGCGCCGGCTCGGCGTGGCCACGCTCGCCGGCATCGCCGCCGTCGTCCTGGCGGCAACGCTGTTCATTGCCAACAACCTGCCCCAGGGCGCGGCAGTCGCCGCGCTCAAGAGCCAGCTGGCGCAGCTCGCGCCGGTCGCCAAGGGCGCCGCGTTGGCCCCGCTGTCGGGTTCCATGCTGGCCTCGCTCCCGGCGCGCGGCGAAGCACCGAATATCGTCGCCAAGATTCTCGAGGAAGCCAGGGCCTCGGGCGTTGAACTGCC
>JAYUZI010000288.1:0-5313 GCA_043751915.1 Gammaproteobacteria bacterium
CGCAGGCCTGATCGAACAGTCTGTTGCACTTGCAGCGGAGCTCACGATCAGTGCCGCCAACATTCCCAATACGAGGTGATGTCGCATTAAATTTCTCCCGAATTTTAGGATTAGATAGAGCGTGTTCAGGAGTATTTCTACAGGCTTGCGCAACCTGCAGTCTGTACGCAATCGTACCTACTAGGGAACCTCTGATTTACTCATGCCGTCGAAATGAGAGCGCTATTTTTCCGCGGGATTTCTTTCATCGAATCCGCAAAGTGCCAGTAAATCAGAGGTTCCCTAACGCTCGATAGTGTAGACGAGGTCGGCACTGCGCGAGGTGCCGGCCTCGGTCTTGATGGTCCAGTTATCGCCGATGGTGTAACGCATCTTGACGGTGTTGATCGCCTCGGCAAGGCTGATGCCGTAGCTGATATAGATGCGCGGCGAGAGGTAGCGGCCGAGCACCAGCGAAGTGTCGTTATTGAGGCCTGATTCAACGCTGACGTCGTCGAGCCCCACCTTGCCGCCAAACTGCTGGAACAGCAGCGCACTGCCCTGCAACAGCATGTTGTTGCGCGCCGCATTGCTGCGTTGCGCGGGATCGGCATTGTTCTGTACGCTCTCGAGCGATCCGCCGGCAAGCAGCAATGAGACGATCTGCGATTGCGATACGGCTGGATCCGAAAAGAAGGTCATGCGCGGCTCGCGCAGCGTGCCGCGGACGTTGACGCCGGCGGTGATGTCGGGAAATTTCTTGATCGCGCGCAGGTCGATCACCGGGTTGTTCAGCGGCCCGTTCTTGAACTGCAGCCGGCCGCGCTCGATGTCGAGCTTGCGGCCGTAAGCGGTGTACTTGCCTTCCTCGACCTGCAGCTCGCCCGTGCCGCGGTTGAAGCCGGTATCGTCGGTCACGGCGCGCAGGCTCCCGCTGAGGCGCCCGGCCAGTCCCAGCGTGTCGATGGTCACGCGCTCACCGAGCAGGAGCGTCAGATCGCTGAAGACGTGGAAACTCTCCCTGGGTGCCGCTCGGTTGACGGAAACAATGACCTCGTCGCCAGAGGCGCGCACTGCGTTGGTGAGCTGGTCGGGGCGCTGGAGGCGCGCGTAGGGCAGCGTGACGGTGCCGGTGATGTCGATGCGCCGGCCGGCGAATTTCATGTGCACGTCGGGCGAGGCCTGCACGCGCGCTTCCGGGATGTTGACCACGCGCAGGTTTTCGCCGCTGAGGTGCAGCTGGCCGTAAGGGAGTGCGTCGCGCCAGGCGAGCTGGCCCTCGAACTGCGCATGACCGTCGGCACCGGCGCGGGTGCTGCCGGCAAGCTGCAGCGTCGTGTCCTTGAGGCGGGCGTCGAAACTCAGTTCGCGCAGGGCGAGGTTGATCTGGTAGGCGTCGACTTCGGCGCCGCTGACCTTCAGTTCGCCGCCGAATTCCAGCGCCGCCAGCGTGCCGCCGAGCGTCAGGTTCGCGTCGAGCTCCCCGCTGACGCGGTCGACCTGCGCGACGTAGGAGTCGATGAAGCCGAGCGAGTGCGTGTGCAGGTGCAGCTCGCCGCCCAGCGGCCAGTCGCGCAGGGCGCCGCCTTCGTTGCGGGCCGCGAGTTGCCCGGCGATGCTGCCGGCCTCGCCCGCGTCGAGGCCGACGTTCGCCCTGAGCCCGGCGGCGTCGAGTGTCGCCCGCACGCTGCCATTGCCGAGGTTGAAAGACTCGACGCGGCCGCTGCCAAGGTGATGGCGCACGGCGGCGTCGGTCAGCGTGCCGCTGATCGAACCGGTCCACGGCGCTGCCCCGACCGACTCCGCCTGGGCGTCGAGCGAGACGCGGCCGTCGAAATCGGTGGCGGTGCTCAGCCCCGCGGTCAGCGCGCGCAGCGGCACGTTGGTGGCGCTCAGGCTCATCCGCCCGTTTCCGCCCTGGCGAGCAAGCGCGGCGCAGAGCGTCGCGAGCGTGTCGTGCAGGCAGAAATCCGCGAGCTGCAGTTGCTCGCCGTTGAACGCCGCGACCAATGTGGCGGGCGCCCCGAGCGCCATCTGCATCTTCGCGCCATCGTCGGCCGTGAACTCGGCGATCGCCGCACGCCACACGCCGTCGGCAAAACGCGCCGTGCCCGCGGAGTGCACGCGGTAGGGCGGCGCCCGCAGCTCGAGGCTGTAATGGTGCTCGGTGACTGTGCCGGTGGTGGTGAAGCCCAGGTGTTCGATGCGCCGCTCACCGGCGCTGAGCTGATCCAGTTGCACGCTGGCATCGGCGCGGCCGCTCCCCTGTGGTTCGAAATTGATATTGGCGCTTAGCGCCTGCAGCTGCAGGTCGCCGTATTGCAGGCCGGAAGCGCTGACGCGCGCCAGCAGCAGCGGATTGTGCTCATCGCCGCGCAGGTGACCGGCGGCGCGCAGGCGGCCGCGCGCGCCGTTGTGCAGCAGCGCGAGATCCGCGGCGTCGATCGAGAAGCGGATGTCGGGGTGCGCGCCGAGCCAGCCATCGGCCTCGAGCCGCGTAGCGCCGAGCTGCAACTGCACCTGCTGCAGCAGCCAGCCGTCGTGCTCGAGCGCCAGCGCGGCATGGCCGCTGGCGCGCTGGCCACGAATATTGCCGCCCAGATCTGTGAACTTCGCCTGCAGTGTGCTGCCTGCGCCAAAGCCCTGGCCCGTGGCCGCGACGTTGAAATCGAGCCGTCCGCTGATGGCGGGGCGCAATGCCGCGATGTTCATGCTGCGCATCGTGCCGGCGGCCGACCAGCGCTCGAGCGGCGACCACTCCACGGTGGCGTGCAACCGTGCGTGGCCACCGAAGGCCGCGGCCGTGACATCCGGCATTTCCAGCCCGCTGTGCACGATCCGGCCGGCGGCATGGAACTGCATGGGCGCGGTGGCTAGCACCTGCAGCGCGCCTGCGGCGCTGAACGCATAGGGTTTCAGCCCGTTGAGCGTGTAGGTTCCCGCGCTGCCGTGGACGGTGGCGTCACCGGCAGCCAGCGGCCAGCGCAGGTCGCGCCACTGGCCATGCAGGTCGAGCCGCGGGCCGCCCTCGACGATGCCGATCTGGCCCGCGGCGGCAAGTTGCGCCCCAGACCCACGATGTACGATGGTCAGGTGCGCGACATCGAGTACATGTGCGGCGTACTTGCCGGCGAAGTCCACCGCCAGCGGGCCGGACTTGAGGCCCGGCGGTTCGAGCGCGCCCTGCGTGCCGAAGCCATCACGGTTGCCCTCGAGCCGCAGTGTGCCGTGGATGATACCGAGCGCCCCGCCCAGCCCCCAGGCGCGCAGATCGAGATCCCGCACCTGCGACGCGCCCTGCCAGTGCCAGTCGCCGCTGAGGGCGCGCGCGTCACCGTGAAAGTCGGCGTTGAACGGCGCCAGCAGCACGGCCGTGATGGGCAGCCGGTCCAGGTCACCATCGAACTGCGCATTGGCCAGCCAGGGCGGCTGGCCGGGAGTCGTCATGCTCGCTCGGGTCTCGCCCTGCAGCTGGATCGGCGTGGCCGCGTGAACCGTGCCGGTGCTGCGCACTTCGAAGCCGGCGTAATGCAAGGTGCTGTCGAAGACGCGAATTTCCTTCGTGCCGACCTGGGCGACGGCGTGCAGCTGGTCGGCGGCCAGGGTGACACCGCTCGGTGAGACCAGCTCGGCGTGCACGACAGCGAGATTTTCGACCTGGATATTCAGCAGGCCGACCAGAAAATGCGCTTGCCATGGTGGTCCGCCCGGCGGTGGATGCGGCAGCACGTGGATCTGCAGGCCGGCGATCTGCAGTTGCGATACGCGGATCGTCTGCCACAGGAGCGGGAGCAGGGCGACGCGACCGTCGAGACCGGTGGCGACGATGTGCACGCGCGGGTGGTCCACCACGAGCCGGTCGATGTGCACACCACCGTGCAGCGTACCGCTGGCGCCGCTGATCTGCAGCGTCACGTGCCCGAGCCGCCGGCTCGACAGCGCCACCAGCCGCTGCAGGCCGCCGCTCGTCCAGCCCACGTAATAAATGGCGCCGCCGACCAGCACCGCCAGCGCCAGCAGCAAGATCCAGGAGGTGTGGAAGAGGCGGCGCATCACAGCCGCGGCGAGATATTCAGGTGCAGCCGCGGACCCGGGAGCGAGTCGAAGCCTGGCGCATGCAGCGCCTTGGCGACGTCGATGCCCACCGTCACCACCGGCAGTCGCCAGCGGAAACCGACGCCGACCGATACCGCCAGGATGTCCCGGAAACTGCTGAACCGGTCAAACGCATTGCCGAAATCCGTGAATACCGCGATGCCGAGATTGCGCGGCAGGTCGCGCTCGAATTCCACCGTGCCGGTAAGCAGGTGCCGGCCGCCGGCGCGCACGCTCAGCGTGACTGGCTGCCCCGTCACCGGATCGGTCGCCTGCCTGCTGTCGACTGGCGAGAGCTCCTGGTAGGCGAAGCCGCGCACGCTCCGGTCACCGCCCGCGTAGAAGCGGTAGATGCCGGGGAGCGTTTCGAAATTGCTGACCGCACTGGTGCCGAGTTCGCCACGCAGCAGCAGATGCCAGTGTTCGCTGAGATTGAGCACGCGCTCGCTGCGCAGGTCGAAGCGCAGGAAACTGGCGTTCGAGCCCAGTACCTTTTGCGAACCGAGCAACTCCGCATACAGTGTGCGCGAAAACAGATCTTCACCCAGGTACCCCTCGGGCACGGCCGCGTAGGTGATACCGGGCACCACCAGGTCATCCTCCCGCCTCAGGTTCACGACGTCGCTGGTGACGGCGTGCGTGAAGTTCAGCGTAAGGATCCGCTGCCAGCGGCCGAGGCTCTGGGTGATAATCGGCCGGAACGTGAGCTCGCGCGTGTCGGGGCCGCCGCTGATGTGCTGGGTCTGAGTCAGGTACTGGAGCGAGAATTTTTCCAGCACCGGATCACCGATTGGGATGTCGTAACGCGCGTTCAGGTCACGCGTGGTCTGTGCAGCGCGGATCTGCACGCGAAAGCGGTGGCCGCGATCATTGACGCGCGGATTGAGCCAGCTGATCGTGCCGCGGGCGCCGGTGTCGGCGTCGTAACCAACGCCGAAGGCATACAGGTTGCGGCTGGCCCGGGCGCTGATGCGGATCGGCACGATGCGCGTGGCCGGATCACGGTCACCCGGCACAACCTCGACGCTTGAAAAAAACTGGCTGTCGTCGAGCGCAAACTGCGTGCGCAGGAGCTTGCTGGCGTCATAGGGTTCGCCTTCGCGGTAGCGCAGGTAGCGACGCAGCTGCGGTTCGCGGATCGCGGTCTGCTCGATGGTGGTGGCGCCGAAGTAGTAGCGCTCGCCGGTGTCGAGCTCAAGCAGAATGTTGGCGCGGTGGGCCTGCGGATCCACTTGCAGT
>JAYUZI010000289.1:0-4400 GCA_043751915.1 Gammaproteobacteria bacterium
CGGAGGCATCCAGATATTGCGCCGCGTGGCCGAATATGCGGTGGCAAAACCCACACGCGAGATGCTCTTTACAGTCGTCGACCAGCAGAGCCGCTACAAGGCAAAGAACGTCATCGACACGGTGGTATACCGGTTTGGCGATTTCAGTTCCGCCTGGGTCAGCGCGGCGATCCTGCCATATGGAGTGACGGGGCTGGCTATCTTTGGCGTCATCGCTTCGGCAGTCTGGTTTCCGATCGCCTACCTGCTCGGTAAACGCTACGAGAGCGTGCGCAGCAGCTGATTACGCCGCCGGCTTGATGTTGGCATTGAGTCGGAACAGATTGGCCGGATCGTAGCGTTTCTTGAGCGCGGCCAGGCGCGGATAGTTGTCGCCGTACGCCGCGTGCACGCGCGCCTCGCGATCGTCAGTGGCGGCGAGATTGACGTACTGGCCGCGCGTCTGCGGCTCGATCTGCGCCCAGGCGCTTCGCACCCAATCGATCTCGCGCGTGGTGTCCCCGGGCGGCATCTTCCACGACGTGAATACCCCCACGTTGTGGCTCGCTCCGCGATTGAAGTATGCGGTGTCCTTGGGCGCCACGCGGCTGATCACGCCGCCCTGATGCTGCAGCCACAGCGTCGCGCCGTCGGACGGCGCGCTCTCGGTGAACCCGACCATCGTGTCGATCAGTGTGGGGGTAATGCCGTACACCAATCCGCCCTTGCCGTAGGCGCCCAGTGGACTGATGCCGCGCAGATCGCCGCTGCCCTGCAGTTTGAGGTACGGCGCCGCTGCGAGGTCGTCGCCAAGCGGCTTGCCGAGTTTGCGCAGCGGACCGACGACCCGCTCCGCGTCACCGGCCGGACCGCAGTAACAGATATTGAAGGCCAGCCACCGTGCACCTTCCGCCGCCGTGCCCATCACCGTATCTACATACAGCTCGTCGGGAGCGGCGGCAATTATGTCGGCGACATCACGCAGCAACGAGCGCGCACCGGCGAGCGGGTAGCGTAGATTGCCGCCGTACATCATCGGCGTGACCTCGTGCAGGCGGAATGTGAACGAGGTGACCACGCCAAAGTTACCGCCACCGCCACGCAGCGACCACAACAGCTCCGGATGCTCGCTCGCGCTGACGCGCAGCCAGCTGCCGTCCGCCGTCACCAACTCGGCACCCACGAGGTTGTCGATGGTGAGTCCGAACTTCCGGCCAAGGCGCCCCACACCACCGCCCAGGGTCAATCCCGCCACACCGGTGTCGGCGACAGTGCCGACGGGCGTGACGAGTCCGAAGGCCATCGCTTCACGATCAAGTTGGCCGAGCAACGCGCCCGCCTCTACTCGCGCCAGCTTGGCGATGGGATCGACGTCAACGGCACGCATGGGCGAGACGTCGATGACGATCCCGCCGTCACAGCCCGACTGGCCTGACACACTGTGACCGCCACCCCGCACCGCAGTCAGCAGGCTGCGAGCGGCAGCGAATTGCACCGCGCGGCGTACATCGGCCGCGCCCGCGCAACGCACGATGAGCGCCGGCTTGCGATCGAAGGCCGGGTTCCACAGCCGCCGCGCCGCCTCGTAGGCCGGCTGGTCGGCAGTGATGAGCTCACCGCGCAGCCCGGCGCGCAGGTCCTCGACTTCAGCGGACTTGAGAGTCAACTGCCGCCCGTCGAGTCCCACGGCGGCAATGTCTGAGCCGGTCCCGGCGATTGCCCGTCGGAAAGGAATGGCTGTGGTGCCAAGGGCAGCGAGTCCCACCGCACAGAAGGTTCTTCTTTTCATGTCGGATCATCTCCCGGGTGCACGTGCCGTGCGAGGCTGCGCCGGCGGGCCTTGGCTGTCAAGCGGACGGCACCGGCGCATCGGGCTGGGACACGCTGGCGGAGCGGAGCATGGCAATGGCCGCGTACGCGATTATGCCTGTGACGACCCAGCGCATCATCGTGAGGTGATCACCGAGCGTCTTCACGAGCGGAAAAGCGGCGATCGTGCCAACGATTCCGCCGAGTGTGAGCCCGACAACGACCGCGGGCGCGAAGCGGCCAGAGCGCAGGAAGCCCAGGCTCGCCACCGGGATCAACACGCCGTCGCTGGCGATCATGATCGGGTAGGCGGCGATCGGATGCATGCCGAGGAACGCGAGCAGCGCCATTGAGGGCGCATAGTTGCCGATGCCGACGCACATGAGCGCGCCGAGAACGAAATTTGCCACGACCGCCACGGCGAACCGCCAGCCCCCGAGCCCCATCGCCGAACCGGTCGGCGGAATGACACCGAGGTTGGTCATCGTGAAGAATCCGGCGGCGAGCAGCAGGGCCACGCCCATGAACACCTGGATCACTCGGCGACTCATCCGACTGACTATCCTGGCGCCGATCGCGGCGCCGGCGCCGGCACTGAGAACCATCGCCAAAAGGAGCGTGGGCTCGACCGGGACCGCCGTGATGAACAGCGCCGCGCTGAACAGGATCCCCACGGCGTTGCCGACGTTCAGCGTCCCCGGAATCAGCTCATCCGGCGGGTGCCCGCGCAGCTTGAACAATGCCGTAATCTGCGCGTAGTTCCCGATGCCGAGCGTGTCGAGGAAGCTCGTCACCCCGCCGATCACGACGTCGCCGCTCGACGGGCGGACTGGCCAGCGATGCCGGCGCGTCGCCACCACCCAGGCAATCACGACGGCGACCTCGACCGCCGCGAGGCAGACATAGACGACCACCAGCGTTGCTGACATGGTTCCCTCCCCTGGCGGCCCGCTTTCAGCTTAGCCGATTCACTCTGGCCGCTCCAGGGAGCACTCTCCAGCGACTGCGGGCAATCTCCCGACAGTCCGCCGGGAGGGGAATACGGCCAGAAACGCCCAGTAGTCCTCGGCACTCAACATTCCCGGAAGCAGACGCTCGCAACCCGCTGCTATGCCGGAACCTAACGGGCGTCTCACCCCGGCGGGTCGATCTCCCCTCGCCGGTGAAGGGATCAAGCCGGCTTGATATTCGCGTTCAGGCGGAAGAGGTTCAATGGGTCAAATTTCGTTTTCAACCCGGCCAATCGTCCGAAATTCGGACCGTAGTTACTGTCCGTTCCCTTAGGATCTGCATCGTTCAGATTAATGTAGTAACCATCGGTAAACGGCGCGAGCTTGTCCCAAATCGCGCGAACCCTGGCGCGGCCCCCTTCGTTGTACGACCGGTCTTTCCAATGGCCACCCACCATCATGTTCGCAACCGCTTTTCGGTGCGAGAAGGCTGTCGACGTCTGCGGCACATCCGCAACTGCGCCGTTAGCGTTCTGGAAATAAGCAGTGACCCGATCGTCAGGCCGGAAGTCACGGGTAAGCGTTTCAACGAGCCCGGCCGGGAAATCGCGGACGAAACCACCCTTGAGGTAGCTGTTAGCTGGATCCAGCGGGGGGCCATCGAATTGCGCCTGTACGGCGAGATAGCTCTGCGGCCCGATGGTATTCCCGCTCGGTTTTCCAAAGCGTTGCAAAGGCTGCAAGACCTTGTCGCTGTTGCGCGCGGCGCCCGTGTAGACGACGTAGATGTGGGCGCCAGGTTCGCCATTCGCGTCGGGCGCCAGAAGCAGATCCACGCTGAGTTCGCGCGGGGCCTTCGAGATGAAATTGCCATAGAACTCAATTGCGTCCTTAACCTGCGACCCCGGGTAGTCAACATGCCCGGCGATGACGTTAGGGTTGACCTGATGAAGGCGATACTCGAACGATGTGGCGATGCCGAAATTTCCACCGCCACCGCGTATTCCCCAGAACAGATCCGACTCATCACGTTCACTTACGCGCCGAAGCTTGCCGTCGGCGGTCACGAGCTCTGCGCTGAGGAGATTGTCGCAGGCCAGACCGAACCGCCGCGCCAGCCAGCCAAACCCGCCCCCGAGCGTCAGCCCTCCCACCCCTGTATTCGAGATTTCTCCAAGGGTGGTGGCCAGTCCTTCCTTCTGTGCCGCTGTGTCGACGTGCGAGACCCAAGCGCCGCCACCCACGTGGGCAGTTCGCGCGACAGCATCGACCCGCACAGAATGCATTGCCGACAGATCGATCATGAGACCGCCTTCGCATGTCGAATAGCCCGGGAAGCTATGACCCCCGCCGCGCACGGCGAGAAGGAGCTCGCGTTCACGCGCGAAGGTAACGGCGCGCATGACGTCTGAGGAGTCGGCGCAACGTGCGATGAGCGCAGGGTGCTTATCGATCATCCCGTTCCAAATGCGGCGCGCTACCTCATACCCTTCATCCCCTGGGGTGAGAAGAGTCCCCCGCAGGGTGTGTAGCTTCAGCGACTTCCGGACAAAAGGCTAGCGCGGAAATGAGAGACTTCGAGCCGGTGCAGGCAGGCTGCACAGGGAGCGAAGTGTATGAGCAAGCGCGAGCATCGACGATTTACGGCGGAGCAGAAGCTAG
>JAYUZI010000290.1:0-7512 GCA_043751915.1 Gammaproteobacteria bacterium
TATGCAAGCCTGGGCCGGATCGTCCGTCGCATCCTGCGGCCGGGTGGCCGCGGCCTGATCCACACGATCGGCCGCGACGCGCCCGAACCGCTGAATCGCTGGATGGAGCGTTATATCTTTCCCGGCGCCTGTGCGCCCTCGTTGGGCCAGATGGCGCGGATCTTCGAGCCCAACGGCCTGTCGGTGCTCGATGTGGAAAACCTGCGCCTGCACTATGCGCGTACTGCCGGTTGCTGGCTTGGCGCATTCGAGCAGGCGCGAGAGACGGTGGCGAAGATGTTCGACGAGCGCTTCGTGCGCATGTGGCGGATGTACCTGGCGGGCACGCAGGCCGCGTTCCTGTCCGGCGACCTGCAGCTGTTCCAGGTGCTGTTTGCGCCGTCCCGCAGCAACGACATCCCGCGCACCCGCGAGCACATCTACCGCGCCGGCGCACCGGCCTGACCATGGAAAACTGCGACGTGCTGATCGTTGGCGGCGGTCCCGCCGGGTCGAGCTGCGCATGGGCCTTGCGTCGCCTTGGCGTTGAGGTCATGGTTCTCGATCGCAGCGAATTCCCGCGCGACAAAATCTGCGCCGGCTGGATCACGCCGCAGATCGTGGCATCACTCGAGCTCGATCTCGAGGACTACCGTCGTGCCCGGGTATTGCAACCACTCCAGGGATTCAACAGCGGACTGGTGAACGGCAAGTCGGTCGCCATCCGCTACGCGCAACCGATCAGCTACGCGATTCGCCGTTGCGAGTTTGACGACTATCTGCTGCGGCGCGCCGGCGCGCGCCTGCGGCTCGGCGAGGCGTTCGAGGACGCTGAATTTGCCGGCGGCGCATGGCTGGTCAACGGCGCGATCCGTGCCCGGATCCTGGTCGGTGCGGGCGGCCACTTCTGTCCGGTGGCGCGGCTCCTTGGCGCTGACCTGGGAAAAGGCGAGCACGCCATCACCGCGCAGGAAATCGAGGTGGCAATGACCCCGGCGCAGTTTGAACAATGCGCCGTGGAGCCGCAGCAGGCCGAACTCTACTTCTGTGCCGATCTCGAGGGCTACGGCTGGTGCGTGCGCAAGGGAAACTATCTCAACGTGGGCCTGGGACGCACCAGCAACCACCGCCTGCCCGAAGCGGTGAAGTCGTTCTGGGACGGACTGCAGGTCCGCGGCCACATTCCGGGCGACTTCGTGCCCCGGTTCAAGGGGCACGCCTACCTGCTGTATGGCGACTCTCGCCGCCCGCTGCTGGGCGAACACTCGTTGTTGATTGGGGATGCGGCCGGACTGGCGTACAACCTCAGCGGCGAGGGCATACGGCCAGCGGTCGAGTCGGGGCTCCTGGCCGCGCGGGTTCTCAGGCGCGCCCTGGACGGCGACGTGCCGGCGGCGCTCGCCGACTATGCGGCGCAGATTGCGTTGCGCTTCGGCCAGCGCCCGGCCGCGCCGCGCCGCGCGCCCGTCCCCGGCGGCTGGCGTGCGCGGGCGGGGCGCTTGCTGGTCAGCAACGCGACGTTTGCGCGGCACGTGATCCTCGATCGGCACTTCCTGCATCGGCAGACCGCGGCGCTGCGGCCCCAGGAAGGCGATGAGCGTTACATGTAACGCGTTACATGTAACGATTTTCCGGTTACCACGAAGACGCAAGGGTGCAAGAGTAGGCCATGTGTTTCTCCGCCCCGGCAATGTTGGCGCGCCGGATGCCCGCCCGGTCGGCGCTGCCCGAGTCACTGCAGGGCCTGCTGCGGCCCGCCGCCTATCCTCATCCGGTGACGGCGGTCACCCTGATCGAGACGCAACTGTCGTGGGTGCTGCTCGCGGGTGATCGTGCCTATAAGATCAAGCGTCCCGTGCTCTACCCGTTCGTGGACCTCAGCCGCCTCGACGACCGGCGACGCCTGTGTCACGAAGAGCTGCGGCTCAATCGCCGCTTCGTGCCGCAGCTCTACCTGGAAGTCTGTCCGATTACGGTGGCTGCGGGCGAGGCGCGGATCGGCGGCGACGGCAAGGCGCTTGAATACGCGGTCGTGATGCGCGCCTTCGATCGAAGCGAGGAACTGGACCGGCTGGTCGTCGAGAAGCGCGTGGCTGAGGCCGAGCTGGCGCAGTTCGGGCGTTGGCTGGCGCGTGCGCAGCGGGAACTCCCGCATTGGCACGGCGCGGGTGAGGTCGGGCAACCCGTCACCGTAGCGGCAGCCGTGGCCCGCAACGCTGAGGAATGCGCACAGGCCAGCGCGGTATTCGGCACCGGCGAGCGCGTGCGCACGCTCGGCGCGCTGCTGGCCGCGGAAGCGACCCACCGGGAACAGGCGTTGCGATGGCGGGCGGAGCAGGGGCGCATCCGGGAATGCCACGCCGACCTGCATCTGTCCAACGTCATACGAATTGACGGCCAGTTGCTACCCTTCGATTGCATGGAGTTCGAGGCGGCGTTTCGCTGGATCGACGTCGCCCTGGATGTCGCGTTTCTCCATGCGGACTTGCTGGGCTACGGTGAGCCTATGCTTGCCGCCGTTTTTCTCGACGCCTGGCTGGCCGCGTCCGGCGACTATCACGCGAATATGGTTCTGCCCCTGTACACGGCCGACCGCGCGTTGGTGCGTGCCAAGGTCGTGGCCTTGCAGGCCAGCCACGTCCACCGCCCGGGAGCGGCAAACGCGGAGGCGCTGCGCCAGCGGCAACAGGGCTACTTGCTGGTCGCGGAGCGTGCCCTGCACCCGCCCCCTCCCTGCTGCCTGATGATGACGGGACTGCCAGGGTCCGGTAAGTCCTGGCTGGCAGCACGGCTGGCCACCGAGCTGGGCGCAGTCACAGTACGCTCGGATCTCGAGCGCAAGCGCCTCGCCTCGCCGCCCGGAGGCGGGTTGTATACCGACACGCAGATCGTGGCGGTCTACCAGCGACTGGAGCAATGTGCTGCGGAAGTACTGGGTGGGCACCGCACCGTCATCGTCGACGCCAACTATGGCTCGCGCCAGCAGCGTGCAGGGCTGGTGGAGCTGTGCAGGCTCGTGGCGGTGCCGCTGTTCGTCGTGCAGTGCGAGGCGCCGCTGTCGCTGCTGCGCCAGCGCATCAGCGCGCGGCTCGCTGCGGCGCAGGACCCTTCCGAGGCCGATATCCCGGTGCTGGAGCGGCAACTGGAGTTGCGCGAACCCATCACTGCGGACGAGCGGCTGGCGGTGATCACCACCCGTACCGACCACGCCGATGTCGTGGCCGTCGTGCTCGAGGAACTGCGACGGCTACATGCGCCGGGGAGCGGTCAACAGTGAAGTGTCGACGGCGGCTTCCGCGGCACACCAGTCAGCAAGTTCATGCCCCGGGACGAACCCGCGTTGTTCGGCGATGAAGTAGGCGGCGGAGGCGATCATCTCGCGCCGCTCCTCGGGGTCGAGCCGCGCGAACCCGTCGGGCGCCGTATCGTGCCCCTCAAGTACCTCGGCGACCGCGGTATCCGAAAGCGAACGCGGAGCCGCGGCAGGGCGCCCACGCTCGAGTGGCGTGGTCATCGCTTTGCTCGTATTCATGATTGCCCTCCTGTACCGCGCAATAACGCTCGTTAGAGGGTGCGTCGGTTTGTGCCGGAGCGCAATCCGGACAACCCCCTACCGGACTGCGGATCCCGCGACTAGCCCCGGCCAGGCAAGCGGGGCATCGTGACTTGCTGCGACTGACACTGGGAGCAAGGATGTCGAACGGGTCGGTCGTCCCGGTATTCCTGGCGCGGGGCCTCACGAAGACCTACCGCACGGGGGAGCTTGCGGTGCAGGCGCTGCGCGGCGTCTCGTTCGAGGTGTGGCCCGGTGAGTTCATCGTGCTGCTGGGGCCGTCCGGCAGTGGCAAGTCGACGCTGCTCAACATCCTCGGCGGCCTCGATACGGCCAGCTCAGGCGAAGTCCGCTGGCGCGACCATGACCTCGTGCACGCGGGCGAGAAGCAGCTCACCGAGTACCGCCGTGACCACGTCGGATTCGTGTTTCAGTACTACAACCTGATTTCCAGCCTGACGGCGCGCGAGAACGTGGAGCTGGTGACCGATATCGTCGCTAATGCGATGGATCCGCGCGCGGCGCTGGCGCTGGTCGGACTGGCGGAGCGGGGCGAGCACTTTCCCGCACAGCTCTCGGGCGGCGAACAGCAGCGTGTGGCCATCGCACGCGCCATCGCCAAGCGCCCGGAATGCCTGCTGTGCGACGAGCCAACCGGAGCGCTCGACATCGAGACCGGGCGGCTGGTGCTGAGCGCCATCGCCGACGTCAACCGGCAGCTGGGCACGACCACCATGGTCATCACCCACAATGCCGCCATCGCCGGGATGGCCGATCGGGTCATGCGCATGGCGGACGGGCGTCTGGCCAGCATCGAGCGCAATGCCACGAAACTCCTGCCGTCGGAGCTGACGTGATGAGGCCGCTCGATCGGAAGCTCTGCCGTGACCTGTGGCGCCTGCGCAGCCAGGTGTTCACGATCGCGCTGGTGGTGGCCAGTGGCGTCGGCGGGTTCCTGGGCCCCCTGTCGGCCCATGATTCGCTGGTGCGCTTGCGGGATGGCTACTACGAGACCGGCCGGTTTGCACACATCTTCGTGAGCGCGAAGCGGGCGCCGCAACGCATCGAGACGGCGCTGCGCGGGATTTCAGGCGTCGTCGACGTGCAGACGGCGATCATGGGCAACGTGGTCATTTCTCTGCCCGGAGTCACGGAGTTGATGACGGGGCGCGTGCTCAGCGTGCCGCAGTACGGGCCGCCGGCCATGAATCGACTGTACCTGCGCTCCGGCCAGTGGCTGGAACCGGACGATCCTGCGGGCGTGCTGGTCAGCGACGCCTTCGCCAGGGCGCGGGGTCTGCGGCCGGGCGATCCGCTCATGGCGCTGATCAACGGCAAGTACGAACGGCTGCAGGTGCGCGGCATCGCGCTCTCACCCGAGTACATCTTCGCGGTCTCGGCCGGCTCGTTCAGCGACGACAGCCGCTATGCAATCCTGTAGCTCAGCCAGCGGCGCCTCGAGGCCGCTTACGACATGGTCGGAGCGTTCAACTATGCGACCCTGCGGATTGCGCGCGGTGCCCGCGAGTCGCACATCGTCCCCGCCGTGGATCGGCTCCTTCTGCCGTATGGATCCACGGGCGCGTACGGACGCTCGGAACAGCGCTCGCACCAGGCCCTGACCAACGAGATCGACCAGCAACGGGTGTTCGGCACCGTCCTGCCGGCGATCTTCCTGCTCAACGTGCTGCTACATCGGCACATTGCGACGGAGCGCTCACAAATCGCCTCGCTCAAGGCGCTCGGTTATGGCGACGGGGCGATCGGGGCTCACTACCTGAAGCTGGTGATGGTGATCGTGGTGCTGGGCGTCGCCGGCGGACTTCTGGTCGGCGTGCTGTTCGGCCGCTGGATAACCAATCTCTATACCGATTTCTTCCACTTTCCCACCAGCGACTATCGGCTGAGTCCGGTGCTGGTGGCGGCCGGCAGCGCGATCGCGGTGCTGGGCGGCGTCGCCGCCGTGGCGAGCGGCATCCGCTCCAGCGTGCGGCTCTCGCCGGCCGAGGCCATGCGGCCGCCGTCGCCCGCAAGCTATCGCCAGACGCTGGCCGATCGCTGCGGGCTGGCGCGGCTGGCGCCGGCGACGCGCATGGTGGCGCGCGAGCTCGAGCGCCGGCCATGGCGCGCCGTGTTGACTACGCTCGGCATGGCCAGCGCCGTGGCCATCATCGTGGCCGGCACCTGGTGGGGCGACGCCTTTGACTCGCCTATCAATCTCGAATTCGGCGTGCGCGAGCGAGCCGATTCCATCCTGGCACTGGCCGAAGCCGCGCCGGTCGGGAGCCTGCACGAGGTCGCACAGCTCCCGGGCGTCCTGCTGGTGGAGGGTACGCGTGACCTGCCGGTGATCCTGCGCAGCGGGGTGCATGCAGTGCGGGCTTCGGTGGTCGGCGTGGAGCCCGGCGCGAAGCTGCGCCAGATGCTGGACGCTGGCAACCGGCCGCTGCCGCCCGTAGCCGGCGGCCTGCTGTTCAGCCGGCCGCTGGCGGAACGGCTGGACGTGCGGCCCGGTCAGAGCCTGTGGGTCGAGCCACTCCAGCGCGCGCGCGCGGCGCAGCTCGTGCCGGTCAGCGGCCTGACCGGCGACCTCAAGGGGAACATCGCCTACATGCGCCGTCTTGATGCGGCGCGGCTCGCTGGCGAGGGCGATACGGTATCGACGGTTCGTGTGCGCGTCGATCGCAGCCGCTACGCGCAGTTTTCGGAGCGGGTGCGCATGATGCCGCGCGTCGCCGCGGTGGGCGAAAAGACCCTGATGCTGCGCAGTTTCCGGCGCACGCAGGCGCGCAACCTGCTGTATTTTACCGGCATCCTCAGCGTCTTCGCGGCAGCCATCGCCGTCGGCGTCGTCTACAACAGCGCACGCATCGCGCTCGCGGAGCACGCCTGGGAGCTGGCAACGCTGCGCGTGCTGGGATTTACGCGCGCCGAGGTTTCGCGCATCCTGCTGGGCCAGAGCATGGTGCAGCTGCTGGTGGCGATACCGATCGGGTGGCTGCTGGGGCGCTGGTTGTCGGCCTTCATCCTCTCGCTGATGCCCTCGCATGAATTTCGCATTCCGCTGACGATCTACCCCAGCACCTACGCCTTCGCCGGCCTGGTGACGGCGGCGGCGGGGCTGGTGAGTGCCGTGGTGGTTCGCCGCCACATCGATCGGCTGGATCTGGTGGGCGTACTGAAGATTCGCGACTGAGTAACGGATATGAACATGCAGCTTAAACGCAGGGGCTTGCTCATCGCCGGCGCCGCCGCGCTGGGCGCGGTGTTGTACTGGGCGTTCCGGCCGGCGGCGATTCCCGTGGAACTTGCACCGGCGAGCCGTGGGCCCTTCGTCGAAACGATCGACGAGGACGGCGTGACGCGCGTGCGCGATCGCTACGTGATCAGCGCGCCGGTCAGCGGCGCTTTGCTGCGGCCGGAGGCCAGGGCGGGCGATGCGGTGCGGCGCGACCAATTGGTGGCGACCATCCTCCCAAATCTGCCGCAGATGCTCGATCCACGGACCCGCGCCGAGCTTATGGCGCGCCGCGAAGCCGCAGCCGCGCGCCTGGCGCGGGCCGGCGCGATCGTCAAGCAGTCAGAGACCGACGTCCGCCAGGCGGAACTGGACGCGGCGCGGTTGCGCGCCCTGGTGACGCAGGGCCTGGTGTCAAAGGCCGACTTCGACCGGGCGGAGCTGACGCTCGAGGCCCATCGGAGCAGTCTCGAAGCGGCGCGCAACGAAGCCGATGCGGCCCTGCACGACTTCCAGCAGGCGCGGACCGCGGCGCAGCTCGCTGAGCCGGGCACGGGCGCTGGCAACGAGCGGGCCGCGGCCTGGCCGATCCGCTCGCCCACGGCGGGCCAGGTATTGAATGTCGCCAACGAGAGCGGCGGGCCGGTTGGCATCGGGAGCCCGATCATGACGGTGGGCGACGTAAAGCACCTGGAGGCCGTCATCGACGTGCTGTCCGACAAAGCCACGCGGATTCCGCCGC
>JAYUZI010000291.1:0-4431 GCA_043751915.1 Gammaproteobacteria bacterium
CGCTACACCACCGAGCTGCGCAATCGTCACCGCCAGGACCTGGCGCAGACGGCCAGCACGCTGGTCGAGGTGGGTGCGCAGATCGTCACCGACCAGGAGCAGGTCGCCCGGTTGCGCTCCGAGATCGCCGCGCTTGCCCCGGAACTGGCGACGCTCGAAGCCGGCGAACACGCCGGCGCGGCGGCGCTCGGCGCGGCCGAAGCGCAGTTCGCAGACTGGCAGGAGCGCTGGGAGGGTTTTAACCGCGAGCTGGGCGCTGCGCGCCAGGGCAGCGGGGTGGAGACGGCGCGCATCGAGCATCTTGATGGCCAGCTGCTGCGGCTCCAGGCGCAGGCCGATCGCCTGGCGCTCGAACATGAAGCCGTCAGCCGGGCCCAGTCCGGCTCGGCGCTCGAGGCGCTGCTGCAGAACGAGGCCGCCGCCGGGCAGCAGGCCCTGACGCTCGAGCAGCGTCTGGGCAAGCTGCTCGCCGCCGCCCACGAGCTGCGCGGGCAACAGCGGGAGTCCGAGCAGCAGCTGGAGAACCTGCGCACGCGCCGCGATCGCGGGCGCGCCGAACTCATGTCACTCGAGGCGCTGCAGCAGGCGGCGCTGGGCGAGAAGGATCCCTCCGCGGCCGCCTGG
This sequence comes from Gammaproteobacteria bacterium, assembly GCA_043751915.1. Lineage (GTDB taxonomy): Bacteria > Pseudomonadota > Gammaproteobacteria > Steroidobacterales > Steroidobacteraceae > FEN-1191. The sequence goes on from JAYUZI010000291.1 coordinate 625, forward strand.
CTCGAGGGCTTCGGCAAACGTTCCGGGCGCGGTGCGCCGACGCGCGTGGCGGCCGCGCTGGCTGTCGATTCGGGCTGGGAACACGCCGTCGAAACGGTGCTGGGCGACTATCTGGAGGCCGTGTGCGTCGGCGATCTCGACCAGCTCGCCGACGAATTGCAGCGGCTCGAACGCGGCACGGTCTCGTTTCTCGAAACCGCCGGCGCCGGCGGCGCGGGTCTGGCGGGCACGCTCGCGGCGCGCGCGCGGGGCCCGGAAGCGGCGCTCGCCATGCTGGCCAAGGTCCACACATGCGAGACGCTGGCGCAAGCCTTGCGCGAGCGGCGCCACCTGCAGCCGGGCGAATCGCTGGTCACACCGACGGGCGAGTGGCTGGGACGCGACTGGCTGCGCCTGCGGCGCGGCGGCGATCCGCACGCCGGCGTCCTGGAGCGCGCGCAGCGCCTGAAGGTGCTGGGGAGCGAGTGCGATGCGGCCGCGGCCGGACTCCAGGCCGCGGAGGCCGCATTGGCGGCGCTGCGCGTGCAGGCACAGGACACGGAACGCGCGCGCGATGAAGCACAGTCGCAGATCCAGTCCGCCCACCGCGAGCACGGCGAGCTGCGTGCGCAGCTGGGCGCCATGCAGGCGCGCCGCGATGAAGCGCAGTTGCGCCGGCTCCGCCTGGAGGGCGAGCGCAATGAGGTCGAGTCGGAACTGACGCGGGCACGTGCCGGCCTGGCGCAGGCACGCGGAGCTCATGACGCGGCGCTGGCGCAACTGCAGCTGCTTGACGCCAGGCTCCCGCTGCTGACCGACGAGCGCGAGCAGCATCGCGAAAGCACGGCTGCGGCGCGGGTCACCGCGCAGGCGGCGCAGCTGGCGCTGCGCGATGTGCTTATCAGGCACGAGAGCCGGCGCTCGACGCTCGCATCCATGCTCACCACTGCAGCCCGCCTCATCGAGCAGCGTTCACAGCTGGTGCAGCGCCATGAGGCGCTGAGCGCCGAATTGGCCGATGGTGATGCGCCGATCCATGAACTCCAGGCACGACTCCAGGCCGCGCTCGACCGTCGGCTCGAGGTGGAAGCCGATCTGGCCAAGGCGCGCCAGGCGCTCGAGGACGCCGATCTTGAGCTGCGCTCGCTCGAACAGCGACGGCTCGCCGCCGAACAGCGCGTTACCGAGGCGCGGCAGGCTATGGACGGCGCGCGCATGCAGGCGCAGGAATGGCGCGTGCGGCGCGAGTCCCTGGCCGAGCAGTTTGCCGAGACCCGCTTCGATCTTGCCGAGCTCACCGCCGCGCTCGCCGCCGACGCGGCGGTTGCCGACTGGGAAGCGCGCCTCGTGGAAGTGCGTGCCGACATCGAACGGCTCGGCTCGGTCAACCTCGCGGCGATCGAAGAGCTGACCCAGCAGAGCGAGCGCAAGACCTACCTCGATCGCCAGTATGCCGACGTCAACGATGCGCTCACGACGCTCGAAGATGCGATGAAGCGCATGGACAAGGAGACGCGCGCGCGCTTCGAGGACACGTTCAATCGCGTCAATGCGGGGCTCAAGGAGAAGTTCCCGCGCCTGTTCGGTGGCGGTCACGCCTATCTGGAGCTGGTCGGCGACGATCCACTGGCGGCCGGGGTGGCCGTCATGGCGCGCCCGCCGGGCAAGCGCAACACCAGCATTTCACAACTGTCCGGCGGCGAGAAGGCGCTGACCGCGGTGGCGCTGGTGTTTTCGATCTTCGATCTGAATCCCGCGCCCTTCTGCCTGCTCGATGAGGTCGACGCACCGCTCGACGAGCACAACGTGGCGCGCTTCTGCGACATCGTGCGCGAGATGTCCAGTCGTGTGCAGTTCATTTTCATCACGCACAACAAGACCACCATGGAGATGGCCTCGCAGCTGCTCGGGGTGACGATGAACGAGCCGGGCGTGTCGCGCCTGGTGTCGGTCGACGTCGACGCCGCCGTGCGGCTCGCGGCGGTCTAGCGACCGTGTACTGGCTGCGTCCGATCCTGTTCGCCGCCGGGGTGCTGTTGTTCGGTGTGCTGATCTGGATGGAACGGCGCCGCCCACGTCGCGCGGCAGAGGGCAGCGCGCCACGCGCCGAGCGGACCGAGCCCACTTTTGAGAAGAGCGCCAGTACCGTTGCCGGCGTTAGTGCGGCGAGCGACCGCGAATTGCGCCAGCCGTTGCCGGTGATCGAATGGCCGGGGCCAGACGTTGCCGTCAGCGCCGCAGACGAGAGGCTGAGCGTGGTAACGGATGGTGCACCACAGTTCGGACGGCCGGTGCAACAGCTGCCGCCGCTGATCGTCGATTGGCCTGAAGAGAACTCGCGCCGCATCGTGACGCTGCGCATCGTGCCCGCGGGCCCGGAGCGCCTGGCCGGACGCGCGCTGCGCCAGGGGCTCACGGCCAGCGGTTTCCAGCACGGACCGTTCGGCATATTTCACCTGCCTGCCCATGATGGCCGCGTGATTCTCAGTGCCGCGAGCCTGGTGCGTCCGGGCGTGCTCGATCCGGCCGCCATGGATTTTCAGCGCTATCCGGGCGTCAACATCTTTGCGGTACTGCCAGGACCGCTGAGCGCAGAATCCGCGTTGCAGCGCCTGGGACAGACCGCGCTCGAACTCGCTGGGCGCGTCGCCGGTCGCGTCCAGGATGACAGCGGCGCGCCGTTTACCGTGGCCGGCAGCGCCGAGTGGCGGCGGCGAATCCTGGGCGCGATCGGCGCCGTGGATGCGCCGGCGGAGCCGGCCGGTTGAGCGAGCCGGCGGTGCGGATCGCGGCGCTGCGCGCGCAGCTGGCGCAGCATGACCATCGATACTACCTGCTGGATGAGCCAGAAGTCCCGGACGCTGAATACGATCGGCTGATGCGCGAATTGCGCGCCCTCGAAGCCGCGCACCCGCAACTGGTCAGCGCCGATTCGCCCACACAACGCGTCAGCGGCACAGCGAGCACGGCGTTTGCGGCCGCCGTGCACGGCGTACCGATGCTCTCGCTCGACAACGCATTCGACGACGACGATGTCGGCGATTTCGATCGGCGTGTGCGCGAACGGCTGGGCCGCGACGGCGCAGTGGAATACTGCGCCGAGCCCAAGCTCGACGGGCTCGCAGTGTCGATTCGCTATGAGCGTGGCGTTTACATACGCGCGGCGACACGCGGCGACGGCACGACCGGCGAAGACGTAACCGCCAACGTGCGCACCATCCGTACCATTCCCCTGCGCCTGGCCGGCGCCGCGCCCACGGAGCTCGAAGTACGCGGCGAGGTGTTCATGCCATTCGCCGGCTTCCGGCGCCTTAATGAGGAAGCCGCCGCTGCCGGAGAGAAGGTGTTCGTCAATCCGCGTAATGCCGCCGCGGGAGCACTGCGGCAGCTCGATCCGGCCGTGACCGCGCGGCGACCGCTGGCGGTGTACTTCTATTCCGCAGGGGCGTGGCAGGGCGGCGAGGAGCCCGCGACGCAGCAACAACTCCTGGCGCAGTTCGTCGCCTGGGGGCTGCGCACCAATCCGGAGGCGCGCGTGGTCAGCGGTATAGGCGGGTGCCTGGAGTACTACCGCGTGCTGGCGGCGCGCCGGAATGGCCTGGCATACCAGATCGACGGCGTAGTCTACAAGGTCAACCGGCGTGCGGATCAGCAGGCGCTGGGCCAGGTCAGCCGTGCGCCACGCTGGGCCATCGCCCACAAGTTTCCGGCCGACGAAGCGCTCACAATCCTGCGTGAGGTGGAATTCCAGGTCGGCCGGACTGGCGTGTTGACTCCGGTCGCGCGGCTTGATCCGGTGCTGGTCGGCGGCGCTTCGGTCAGCAATGC
>JAYUZI010000292.1:0-5414 GCA_043751915.1 Gammaproteobacteria bacterium
GGCGCCGCATTGGCAAAGACATGTGGATGGCGGCGCACGAGCTTGTCATGAATGACCTCAGCGACGTCCGCAAAGTCAAACCAGCCGCGCTCCTGGGCCATCTGCGCATGGAACACCACCTGGAAAAGCAGATCGCCAAGCTCATCGCGGATCCGCGCCGGATCGTCGCTGGCGATGGCGTCAGCGACTTCATAGGCCTCTTCTATGGTGTGCGGCGCGATGGTGGCGAAGCTCTGGGCACGATCCCAGGGACAGCCGTGCTGCGGATCGCGGAGCCGCCGCATCAGCGCAAGCAAGGCCTCAATCTGCTCCGCCGGCCCGCTCATGATTCACGCCCGAGCGCCGCGTGCAGCACCTGGAGCAGACCTGCGGTCGCGCCCCAGACCAGGCGGCCCTCGTAGTTCAGGTCATTGAGCGTCATTTCGACGCCGCGCAGTACGCGGCGCACCGGACGGAAATTTCCAGCGTCCACCAGGAATTCGAGTGGCATCTCGAATACCTCGGCCACTTCCGCGGTATCGACCTGCAACGTAAATTCCGGGCGCAGCAGCGCGACCACCGGCGTGATGCGAAACCCGGTGAGTACGGCCTGGTCCGGCAGGAACCCCAGCGGCTCGATGAAGCGCGCGTCAATGCCGATTTCTTCGCGGGTCTCACGCAGCGCCGCCGCCACCATGTCGGCATCGCTGGCCTCGACACCGCCGCCGGGGAAACTGATCTGCCCGGCATGGTGCCGCAGGTGCCCGGCGCGTGCCGTCAGCAGCAGCGAGGGCGCTTGCGGCCGATCAATGATCGGCACCAGCACCGCCGCCGCGCGCGGTGCCGGCGGCATCGCCGCGCGAGCGGCAGGCATGGTGGACAGCGGTCGCCCGGCCATATGCCAGCGGGCCGGATCGTGGTCGGGCGCTGCGGCGAGCGAGCGACGCAGTCGCGCCAGCCAGTCTGCGGGCAATGACATCCGTGATTGACTATCCGCCGCCGCCGCCGCCCTTGATGCCGCCCTTCGCAAGTTCGGCGGGGTCGAGGAGCCGGGCGAGCTCCGCCGGCGGCAGGTCGGTCATGGCCGCCGCCACTTCACGGATCGGCTTGCCCTCGGCATAGGCGCGCTTGGCAATCGCCGCACCCTTTTCATAGCCAATGACCGGGTTGAGCGCGGTCACCAGGATCGGATTGCGCTCGAGCGCTTCGGCCAGCCGCGCCCGGTTCACGGTAAACCCCGCGATGGCGCTGTCGGCCAGCAGCCGCGAGACGTTGGCGAGCAAGCGCATGCTCTCGAGCAGGTTCCAGGCGATCAGCGGCAGCATGACGTTGAGCTGGAAATTGCCGGACTGCCCGGCCACGGTGATCGCCGCATCATTGCCGATCACCTCCGCGGCAACCATCGCGACGGCCTCGGGGATCACCGGATTGACCTTGCCCGGCATGATGCTGCTGCCGGGCTGGAGCGCGGGCAAGGCAATCTCGCCGAGGCCCGCCAGCGGCCCGCTGTTCATCCAGCGCAGGTCGTTGGCGATCTTCATCAGGCTGACTGCGATCACCTTGAGCTGGCCGGAGAGCTCGACAGCGGCGTCCTGCGCCGACAGCGACTCGAAATAGTTGCGGTTGGGCTGGAAGGCGATGCCGGTGAGCCCGGCCAGCGCCTTGCAGAAGGCCGCGCCAAAGCGCGGATCAGCGTTGATGCCAGTGCCGACCGCCGTGCCACCCTGCGCCAGGCATAGCAGTCGCGGCTCAACGGCGCGCACGCGCGCAGCGCCATTTTCGATCTGCGTGCGCCAGCCCGAAAGTTCCTGGGCCAGCGTGACCGGCATGGCGTCCATCAGGTGGGTGCGCCCGGTCTTGACGATGCCGGCCAGCTCGCCTTCGCGCGCCGCGATCACCGCGGCGAGGTGCTCGAGCGCTGGCAGGAGCGATTCGCGCGCCAACAGCGCCGCGCTGACGTGGATGGCCGTCGGAATCGCGTCGTTGCTGCTCTGCCCCATATTCACGTGGTCATTGGGATGAACGTCGGGTGTCGTCCGTGCTGCGAGGTGCGCGATCACTTCGTTGGCGTTCATGTTGCTGCTGGTGCCCGAGCCGGTCTGGAACACATCGATCGGGAACTCCCGATCGTGCGCGCCACCGGCCACCGCAGCCGCGGCGACACCGATCGCCGTGGCGAACTTCGTATCGAGCAGGCCCAGTTGGGCATTGGCCTGCGCCGCTGCCTGCTTGATCAGCGCCAGTGCGCGGATGAAAGCGCGCGGCAGCGCGCGCCCGCTGACGGGAAAATTATTGACGGCACGCTGGGTCTGCGCGCCCCAGAGCGCAGCGGCGGGCACCTGCAACTCGCCCATGCTGTCGCGTTCCAGCCTAAATTCGTTCGAACTCATGGCAACCCCGACTTCGTTGACCCGCATGCCGCGCCGCGCCGCAACGCGCTACAATCGGGATTCTAACCTCGTGCGTAGCCTGCTGCATGGACCAAACCCGCCTGCTGGCCCTATCTCCCGTCGACGGGCGCTACGCCGCCACGGCCGAGCCGCTGCGCGCGCTGTTCAGTGAAGCCGGCCTGATCCGCGAACGGGTCCGGGTCGAGGCCCTGTGGCTGCTGGAACTGGCGACTGCGCTACCGCATCTGGCGGGCGCGGCGCTGCCCCCGCCGGTGGCGGCGCGGGCCGCCGCAATGGCGCACGACCCCGGGCCGCAGGCCGCGGCGATGGTCAAAGAGATCGAGTCGCGCATCAAGCACGACGTCAAGGCGGTCGAATACCACGTGCGCGCGGAACTGGCCGCGGCTGGAGCGAGTCCAGCGACCCTTGAGCTGGTGCACTTCGGCTGTACTTCCGAAGACCTCAACAATCTGAGCTATGCGCGGCTGCTCGCCGCGGCGCGCTCGCAGGTGCTGCTGCCGGAACTGGCGCAGATCATCGCCACGCTGCGGGCCTTTGCGCGCGAGCACGCGCGCGTGGCCATGCTGGCGCGCACCCACGGGCAGAGCGCCAGCCCGACGACGCTCGGCAAGGAATACGCCAACCTGGCCGCGCGGCTCCAGCGCGCGCTGCACAGGCTGCGCGCGGTGGCGATACTCGGCAAGTGGAACGGCGCGGTCGGCAACTACAACGCCCACCAGGCAGCGGTGCCCGGCGCCGACTGGCGCGCCATCAGCGCCCGCTTCGTCGCCGCCCAGGGTCTGGCATGGAATGCCTACACCACGCAAATCGAACCGCACGACTGGATCGGCGAGTATGCGGATGCCTGCGCTGCAATCAACGTGGTGCTGATAGACCTCTGCAGAGATACCTGGGGCTATATTTCTCTGGGCTACCTGCGCCAGCGCGCTATCACCGGTGAAGTAGGCTCCTCGACGATGCCGCACAAGATCAACCCCATCGACTTCGAGAACGCGGAAGGGAATCTGGGCGTCGCCAACGCGCTGTGGCGTCATTTCGCCGACAAGCTCCCGGTGTCACGCTGGCAGCGTGATCTGAGCGATTCGACCGTGCTGCGCAATGTCGGCGTCGCCCACGCGCATACCCTGATTGCCTGGCGCGCGGTGCAGACCGGCCTCGGCAAGCTGAGCCCCGACGCCGAACGCTGCGCCCGCGATCTCGACCAGTCCTGGGAAGTGCTCGGCGAAGCCGTCCAGACCGTGCTGCGTGCGCACGGTGTCCCCGACGGCTACGAACTGCTCAAGAACTTCACGCGTGGCGCGGCCATCGACGCCGCCGCCTTGCGAGAGTTTGTGGGCGGACTGCCGTTGCCAGCCGCCGAGCGCGCGCGCCTCGCCGCGCTCCGTCCGGCCGACTACCTGGGCCTGGCCGTCGAACTGGCGCTCAACCTGCCGCAATAGCCTCCGGCGGCCCCCGCTGGGCCAATTTGCGGGATCCGTCACAGTGCGGTCGCCGCGGAGCGTGACCCGATCGACTCGCCCCGGAGCGCCCGCTCCATACCATGCCAATGCCGATCCCGCGTGAATTAAGGCAAACGGCGTGGCCAAGACCGACCAGCAGCGCTCAACCACCGAAGCATGGCTCGAAAGCCTGGCGGCCGCGGAACGTCCGGTCCAACCGGTCATTCTGGCGATGCCGATGCCGGCAGCCGACGAACTGCAGGTGCTGACCAGCGTCGCCGACGTCCGCCAGACCACCGCAGCGGTGATCGCCACCGGGCAGCGCCTGATCTCGATCTTCACGCCCGACCTCGAGCCGCAGCTCTACGACGATCCGAAGGTGATCGAAGTCATCAAGCGCTTCGTGCTCAGCCACAGCTTCGCCAAGGTGCGCGTGTTGCTGCGCGATCACACGCGGCACACGGGCTCGGGGAGCCGCTTCATGTCGATGGCCCGGCGTCTCACCAGTTACCTGGAGCTGCGCATCCTGGTGCCGCAGTTTCATCACCTGACCGCCTCGTATTGCATTTCGGACGACCGCGGCATCGTCTACCGGATGCGTTCGGATCGCTGGGACGGCATCGCTGCCGTGAACAGCCCGCCGGTCGCGCGCCAGTACCTGCAGGAATTTGACGCTGCCTGGCTGGCCAGTCACGACCAGCACCATCGCCGCGCCGCGCGCATGCAATAGCGGCCACGCCGCGCGCCTCCCCGACCGCCCGTATACTCGGCGCCATGAGCTGGAAGCCGGACATCACGGTCGCGGCGATCGTCGAAAGCGACGGCCGCTTTCTGATCGTCGAGGAGCGGATCCGCGGCCAGCGGGTCTTCAATCAGCCTGCCGGACGGGTAGAGGCCGGTGAATCGCTGCTCGCCGCGGTGGCGCGCGAGACCCTGGAGGAAACCGCCTGGAACTTCGAGCCCGAGTGGCTCCTGGGCGTCTACCCCTGGCGCTCGACCACCCGCCCGAGCAGCTCGCTGCGCTTTGCCTTCACCGGCCGCGTACATGACCACGACCCGGGACGGGCGCTGGACAGCCCGATTATCGCCGCGCACTGGTTGGGCCGCGCCGAATTGCTGGCGGCCGATCGCCTGCTGCGAACGCCGCTGGTGCTGCGCTGTATCGACGATTACCTCGCAGGCCGGCGCTTGCCGCTGTCGGCCATCAACGATCCATCGCCATGAATATGGGCGCAGCAACCGGAACGCGCATCGTAGTTGGCATGTCCGGTGGCGTCGACTCGGCCGTGGCGGCGCTGCGCCTGGTCGAGGCGGGCCATGAAGTCCACGGCCTGTACATGAGCAACTGGGACGACGAGGACCGTTACTGCAGCAACGCGCAGGACTACCAGGACGCACGCGCCACGGCGCGCGAACTCGGCATCGTCCTGCACCGTGTCAGTTTCGAGTCCGAGTACCGGCAGCAGGTGTTTGCGCCGTTCCTGGCGGAATACCAGCGCGGCCGCACGCCCAACCCGGACGTGCTGTGCAACCGTGAGATCAAGTTCGGCGTCTGCCTGCTCTATGCGCAGCGGCTGGGCGCGGC
>JAYUZI010000293.1:0-12479 GCA_043751915.1 Gammaproteobacteria bacterium
GGGAGAGGACTGAAGTATTCCGAAGGTTCAAACAATGTACCGGCCGCGGGCCACACCGCCAACGTGCCGATGACCGGATCGAGCGGCGCGGGGAGCGCATGCAGCTTGCGGAACGGCGTCGAGGTGAGCGTTTGCTGCGGCGCGGATTGCACAGCGCAGCAACTGATCTCGCCCGCCGCTGTAGACGGCGGCGCCTGATGGCCGCAAGGTGAGCGCTGCCCGGCTGGGCAGCAGTTGTCAGACGACTGCGCGGAAGACGAACAAGCGAATACTTGCGGCGCGAGCCCCAGCAGGCTCAGCCACAACATCCAAAGCGCAAGGTGGCGTCGTTGCATCAAAAATTGCTTCCTTCAGGCAGTCTAATCCTGAACCAGCGCAGCGGCAATGGGCGATGCCCGGCGGGAGAGAAAACGTGAGGAACGTCACGCCAGGGGGGGCCGCCACTCCTCGGGCGTGTCGATTCTCACGGCAGCGGCTCGCCACGCGAGGCCTCCAGAATTCGGTACCATTCTTCGCGCTGCAGCACTACAGCATAGGCGGCCGCTGCCTCTTTGATTCTGAGGGGACTCTGGCTGCCGATCAGTGGAACGGGCCGGGACGGATGGGCCATGACCCAGGCGTAGGCCACCGCCGAGCGCGGCACGGACGCACGCGCGGCGATCCGGTCGAGCGCGGCGATGACAGCCGCAGCGCGCGCATCGCGAGTTTCATTGGCGTTGGCCGAGCCCAGCCTCCCCTGCGCGAGCGGCGACCAGGCGAGCACCGCGATGCCGTGGCGCATGGCCGCGTCGAGCACGCCGTTTGACAAGGGCTCGATGGCGAGCGACGAGAACTCCGGCTGAATCGAGGCAAGCGGAAACGGCATGAATTGGCAAAGCGCGTCGAGCTGCGCGGCCGAGTAGTTGGATACACCGGCAGCGCGGATCTTGCCCGCCTGCTTCAGGCGGTCCAGTGCGGCCGCCACTTCCTGCGGGTGTGTGAGCAGATCGGGCCGGTGTATCTGATAGAGATCTATGCAGTCGATCCCAAGGCGCTCCAATGAATTCTCGCAGGCCTGTATCAGGTAGCTGGCGCTGGAGTCGTATGGGAGCGGCGGGTAGATGCCGGCTTTGGTCGCGAGCACCATGCGAGCGCGCAGCCCAGGTACCGAACGGAACACCTGCCCCAGCAATCGCTCCGCGCCTCCGAACCCATCCGGCGTGCCATAGCCGTAGATGTCCGCCGTATCGAACAGCGTGCAGCCGATTTCCAGTGCGGCCTCGATGCGACTCCGGGCGGTCGCGGGATCCGCGCCGCAAAAGCGCCACATGCCCCAGCCGAGCGGGGCGACCTCGATGCCACTGCGCCCGAGGGCAATGCGGTCAGTGGCTCCATGCGGAGTGCTCGCAGGCTCTGTGCCATTCATCAATGAATTCCAGTGTTCATTTGATTAAGCCACGCTTCCGTGTCGAATTTCACCCCCTCTTTCCAGACAGCGACAATATTTCTCGTTGCGTAAATGTCAACCGTCGGATTGCCTTGTACCAGCAGCAGGTCTGCGCGCAGGCCGGGCGCGATGCGGCCGCGGTCGGTGAGCCTGAAGGCCCTTGCAGTTGCCGATGTTGCCGCCTGCAGGGCCTGGAGCGGCGTCAGGCCGGCCTCGATCAGGAGCGCGAGTTCACCGTGAAGCGATGCGCCAGGGGCCGTCCCGGGATTATTCTGATCTGTGCCCGCAAGAATTGGCACCCCGCGCGCGGCCAGAACCGTGGTCGCGTTCATCGCTCGTGCGCAGTCGTTCGGCGTGGCTCTGGCAATGTTTCGCTGCAAGAGAGCCAGGTCCTCAGGCAGCAGGTACTTGCGGAGTCTTGGATCATCGATGATGGCTTGCCCGGGACTGAGGCCGCAGACGCTGCGCAGGACGGTCAGGGTCGGGATGACGAACATGTGATGTGCCAGGAGTCGCTGCGCAAATTGCGGGTCCATCTGGTCGCTTCCGAACAGGTAAAGGTGCGCCAGTCCATCCGCACCCGCATCGATCGCATCGAAAGCCTGTTTGTCCGTGTGGATATGCGCAATGGCCAACTTGCCGCGCCTGTGGGCGGCCGCGACGATCGCTACCAGGGTCGGCCTGTCAATGCTGGGCCGGGTGATCCGGCCGTTCTCGCCCCCGGATTCGTACATGATCTTGATGAACTCGGAGCCTTCTGCGATCCGCTCATCGACCCAGGCCTGGGCTTGCGCGGGATCCGTCAGGGTCGGAACCGGGAATCCATATTCGGTGCCATGGCCGCCGGGCGCAGTGGCGGCATAGCCCGCCGACAAGAGGTCGGCCTGTCCGTCCTGCCCGTTCTTCAGCTTCCTGGCCAGTTGCGGCGGCATGTGGAGTGACAGGTCCGTCGTTACTCCGAAGACCATGGATTTCTGCAAGTCCAGCCGCGACTGAATGTGCGTGTGCGCATCAATCAGTCCTGGCAGCAGCGTGCGGCCTGTCCCGTCGATTATCGGCAGGCCGGTCGCTTGCCGACCGGCGCGGCCTACGGCCGCGATCTTGCCGCCACGCACGAGCACCGACGCGCGTTCAAAAGTTCTTTCACCGTCGAAGACCTGGACATGATCAACGACGAAGTCCTGCCCGCAGGACAGGGCCGGAAACAGGATCATGGCGGCCAGGAAAAGTCTCACTGGCGTGCTCACTATTCAATGCGTCGCGGGGTGCTGCGCTTCCCGGGCGGCGCGGAACGGACTATCGCCGTACCAGGTGGGCCATTGATCGCCATCCGCGAGCTTGCGGCCCGTGAAGTACAGGGCCTGGAGTTGCTGCTGCATGCCCGCCAGGTTCCAGCCGGCGTCATAGACGTCCAATGGTTTGTGATAGCGCACGTCGTTGTAGGCGAGCTGCTGGGTCAGGCCCCACCCCGCCGGGTGGCCTGCGTAATCGGTGCCGTGGTAGATGCTGAGGGCCGGCACGCCCACCTTGGCGAATTCAAAGTGGTCGGCGCGGAAGTAGTAACCTTTCGCGGGGTCCGCGTCGGGCAGGAGCTTCAGGCCCAGGGACTGCACCGCTTGCCGCAGGTCGTCGTCAAGCGTGGACATGAACTGGCCCCGTACCGTCAGGTCGCGCGTCGAGCCATAGGTATCCATGACATCCATGTTCAGGTTGGCCACGGTGTCGGCCAGCGGGAAGAGCGGGTGGCTGGCGTAATAGGCGGAGCCCAGCAGGCCCTGCTCTTCGGACGTGGTGGCGATGAACAGGACGCTGCGCGCGGGTGCCGGCTTGCTCCTGCTGAACGCGCGCGCCAGTTCGAGGAGGCCAGCGACACCGGTGCCATTGTCAACCGCGCCGTGGAAGATCTGCGGCTTGCCGTCCGGTCCAATTTTGGTTCCGAAATGATCCCAGTGTGCCGTGTAGACCACGACCTGTTCCGGGTGCCGTGCGCCTCTGGCAACAGCGACAACGTTGCGACTGATGATGTCATGCACCTCGTTGTGCAACGTCAGGCTCGCAGTGCGCTTCAGATCGATTGCCTTGAAATGACGGCCGGTTGCGGCGGCAGACAGCGCGGCGAGGTCCTGCCCGGCGGCGGCAAACAGCTTTTCTGCAGCGTCATGGCTCAACCAGCCGTGGACCTGCAGTTGATAGGCGTCGCCCGGGGGCAGTTTGTCATTCGGACCGGTCCAGCTGTTGCGCACCACCTCCCAAGGGTAACCGGCGGGACCGGTATCGTGCACGAGGAGGACACCGGCCGCGCCCTGCCGCGTGGCCTCCTCATATTTATAGGTCCAGCGCCCGTAATAGGTCATGGTTTTGCCATGGAACAGCGCGGGATCTTCCGTGGCGTAGCCCGGGTCGTTCACCAGCATCACCACCGTCTTGCCCTTGACGTCGATGCCGGCATAGTCGTTCCACTGGTATTCCGGCGCAATGATGCCGTAGCCGACGAACACCAGTGGGCTGTCGGCGAGCGACACGCTCGCGAGCGGTCGCGGCGTGGTGACGATGATGTCGCTTCCATACTTGAACCGAAGCGGCGCGTCCCCGCCGCTGACGACCAGCGCCGTGTCAGGATCAGCTGTGATCTGCACCATGGGCACGTCCTGGAAGAAACTGCCGTGGTTGGCGGGTTGCAGCCCGTAGCGCCTGAACTGGGCGGCGATGTAGTCGATGGTGCGCTGCTCGCCAGCGCCCCCTGGCGCGCGACCGGCGAATGCGTCCGAGGACAGCGAGCGGATCGTGGCCCGAATTCGGCCCTCGGCGAAGCGCGGGAGCTCAAGGGCCTGTGCGGCAGCCGCACCCAGCACCAGGGTCAGCAGCAAAGCGGATCGGCGCATCGATATACCCTCCGCGTGGTACGTCAGGAACTCGTGAATCGGTCTGCGGTCATTGTATGCTCTGTCCGGATTCCCTCCAGCCGGGATCGTGCCGATTGAGCGCGGGTACTGCCCGTGAAGGCGTTACCCGTTGACCTTGGCCCTGTCTACCCTGATCTACGAGTGGCGCCGCTACCTGGCGGCCGTTATCGCTCTTGCGGTGGCGGGTCTGCTGGTGCTGGCCATGACCGGGATGTTCATGGGCATGAGCAAGTCGTTTACCGCGCCGGTCGATCGGTCGCCGGCCGAAGTGATGATCTTGCCGCCTGAGGCCGAGAGTCTGTTCGGCAATGACGCCGGTCAGCCGCGCCGCAATATTCCCGAGATCTACCGCAATCCGGGCGTGCTCGAGGTTCAGGCGCTGAACATGAACTGGGCCTTCTGGTCCAATTTTCCGAAGGATGGGCAGCCAGCCAAAGGGGATGGCGTGCAGGTGATGGTGCTCGATCCGGTAGCCGGCGCGGTCACGCTGCCCAGCGACTTCGGGAACGACCTCATCCAGGCGCTGCAGGAGCCTTATGCCGTGGTCGTCGATCGTTCCAGTCTCGGTAAGCTCGGTGTTCAGGTCGGCGAAAAGGCCAAGATGAATGGCAATGCCGTGTGGGTGCGCGCCACGACCACGGCGTATCCCTCGATGTTTAATGCCAAGGTGTTCGTATCACGCCAGACGGCGAAGCTCCTGCGCCTGTTTGACGACGGCCCGCGCGTCGGCGCCCTCATGGTCAAGATCGCAAACCCCGGCCAGGCCCGCCAGGTGGCCGCAGAGCTCAACGCCATGAGCAAGGGCCGGTACAAGGCCTGGTCGCGCGAGGATCTGTCGAAGGTCAGCCAGAAAGCAATGCTCAAGGAAGGCGGCATCGTCGTCATGATCGGGTTTGCCGTGGTCGTCGGCACTTTTATCGGCATTGTCATCACCTGGCAGACGCTGCAGGGCGCGATACTCGCCAATATCAAGGAGTTTGCCAGCCTACGGGCGCTCGGCGTCTCGATGGGCAGCCTGCGGTTGATCGTCATGGAGCTGAGCCTGTGGGTCGGTGTGACCGGACTCCTGCTTACCGCGGCACTCACTGGCCTGGTGTGGATCCTGGCGCGGGCCGCGGGTGTGCCCATGGATTTTCCGCTGTTCATCGATGTGCCGGTTGCGCTCAGCATGCTGCTTATCGCCATCCTTTCCGGCGCCCTCTCGCTCGGCATACTCAAGAAGAGCCAGCCGGCGGATCTGCTGCGATGAGCACGCTCGCCATCGACGCGCGGGGCCTGAGCAAGGCCTACAAGATTGGCAAGACCCGCCAGCAGGTGCTGAAGAACGTCGACTTCACCGCCTACCACGGCCAGATGACCATGGTCATGGGGCCATCGGGCTCGGGCAAGTCCACGCTGATCGCAGCCCTGTCGGGCCTCATGCGGCCCGACGAGGGCGAAGTGCTGGCGCTGGGCGAGAGCCTGTGGGAGAAGAGCCAGGGCAAGGTCGATCGGTTCCGGCTCGATCACTGCGGTTTCATCTTCCAGGGTTTCAACCTGTTTCCTTCACTCGATGCCACTGAACAGGTGGTGCAGGTGCTGCGCTATTGCGGCATCGACAAACGCGAGGCGCGCACGCGCGCCACGGCGGTGCTGGAAATCGTCGGCCTCGGCCAACGTCTGCACCAGAAGCCCGCCGAGCTTTCCGGCGGAGAAAAGCAGCGCGTCGCCATCGCGCGTGCGCTGGCCAAGTCGCCGGCGCTGATCTTCGCGGACGAACCCACCTCGGCGCTCGACTCCGGCAATGGGCAGGTGGTGATCAGGCTGCTCCATGAGGCGGCCAGGGAGCGCGGCGCGGCGATCGTGGTCGTGACCCATGATCCGCGCCTGGAGGCGCACGCCGACCGCATCATCCACATGGAAGACGGCAAGATACTGAGCGATCGGATGATTACCGAACCCCCGTCTACATGAAGCACAAACAACAGCGAGCCCAATTCATGCACCGCGCACGTGAACCTGGAACGATCATCGCTATGCTGCTAGTGGCCCTGTCGCTGACCGCTTGCCACCGCGGCACGGCCGGCGACAAGAGCGCGGCGGTGCCGCCCTCCCCGTACGCGACCATAGCCAACGGCAAGGTCGACATCGAAGGCGGCGTGGTCGAGGTCGCCGCGCGGCGCGCGGGCGTGATCCGCGAAGTGCTGGTGCAGGAGGGCGACAGGGTCCGCAGGGGCCAGGTGCTCGCGCGCCAGGAGGACGAGGACACGCGGCTGGCCGTCAACAGCGCCGCCGCAGCCGTGGCCCAGACCGAGAGCCAGATCGCCTTGACGCAGGTGAATATCCGCACCGCTCAGCGCGAGTACGAACGGCTCAGGCAACTTGCCGCAACAAACCTCGTCTCGCATCAACAACTTGATCAGGCGAGCGATGCCGTCGCCTCAGCGCAGGCGCAGCTCGGCATCCAGCAAGCCGCGGTGCAGACCGCGCGGGCGCAGCTGGCGCAGGCCGAATACAGCGAGGACCTCACCATCATCCGCGCGCCGATGGACGGCAAGATTATCCGCCGGTACGCGAATCCTGGCGCTGGCGCCTCCACCCTCAATGTTTCCGACATGTTTGATCTCGAGCCTGCAACGCCCCACATCGTACGCGCCGAAATCGTCGAGAGCGCCATACCCGACGTGCGCGTCGGGCAGGAAGCGGAAATTACCCCGGAGGATGACCCGGCCAAGGCTTCGGTCGGCCGCGTTATCCGCATCGCCGCGACTTTTGGTGCGCGTAAGCTCAAATCGGACAGCGCCAATGAGGCGAGCGATGAGCGCGTGGTCGAAGTAGTGGTCTCGACGGACAACTCAACTTATCTGATCGGGCAGCGCGTGCTGGTCAAGTTCATGAAGCCCGGCGAGCGGGCGGGTATGAAGCGCGCGGTGCTCCCGGGGAAGACGCCCATCTCCTGATGGTCAAACGCGCCCGCGCTCGTACCTCATCAGCAGGCCCGTGGCCACGGTGCTCACCAGGCCGACGATCACCAGCAACAGGAAGACTGAATTCAGGCCATAAATCTGCTTCAGCCAGCCGATCAGCGGCTCCTGCAATATGGGGCCCAGCGATCCAAAGCCATTGATCACGCCGGCCGCCAGCGCCGCCTGGCGACGGCTGCCGATGTCCATCGCGCAGGCCCCGGATAGCAGTGCATCGGGGCCGAGCTGCGTAAATCCTATGAGGCCGAGCAGCACCACGAAAAGCAGTGGTGACGACAGCCCTATGAGCCACATGAGTGTGGTGAACACGAAACAGCCGCAGGTCATATAGAAGATGACCGGGGTCCGGCGCGAGCCCGGCATGCGGTCGGACCAGTAACCACCGGCGATCACGCCCAGCAGGCCGATCCAGTCAAACGCGGTCGATAGATAGGCGGCGACCGAGGACGAGAGCGCAAAGTGCTCGCTGAGGATCAGCGCCGACCAGCTGTCGAGCGCATAGCGGAGAAACTTGAAGCCGAAGTAGATGAGTCCCATTGCGACAATCGAGCTGACGAAACCCCGCGGCAACGCCGCCTCGCGTGCGACCGCCGCCCCGCTGGCAACGGAAACCGGCACGTCGGGCTCCGCCGTGTCTTCGAGCGACAGGCCGACCGACTGCGGCCGCTCGCGTGCGAAGAAAAAGAAAACCACCGTGAACGCGAAGAACACGATGCTCGAGCCGAAGAACGACCAGGACAAACCGAGCCAGCCGAGCAGGAACCCGGCCAGACCCTTGCCGGCGACCGCGCCCAGTTGATAGCAGGTTCCCCAGACGCCGAACAACGTGCCGCGCTCCGAACGGCGCGTCCAGTTGGCGAACAGCGCGACGTTGTGCGACCAGCCGGTCGCCTGCGCCAGGCCGTGGATGCCCATCGTGATGCACAGCCACAGGAACACGCTGGCACGGTGAGAGTCGACCAGGAACCCGAGGAACACGTTGCAGGCGGCCGCGATGCTCATGCCGTAGAGCAGCACGCGTCGGCTTTCAAAGCGTCGCCCGAGCCAGGCGGCGAAGAACTGGCCGAACATGTAGGCGATCAGATAGATTGTCCAGGGCACGGCGATCTGCTCGTCATCGAACCCAAACTGAAGCTTGAGCGGATGCTTCACGACCGCGTAAACCTTGCGGCACAGGTAAAACCCGGCGTATGACAGCCAGGTCGCGGTGAACAGCTGTGCGCGATAGCGACGCAGCAGTTCGGGATTCTTTGAATTCAAGGGAATGACCTTCCGGTTAAGTCCATGGCGCCGGCGGCGAGATCGCTCCAGAAGCCGGGCGGGAGCGCACGGTAGTCGGTGCAGGTGGCGGTCGCGAGCAGGGAGTTCTCGGGCAACTCGGCCGCGCAACAGGTGATGAACATGGAGCGCATGCCGGCGGCGCGCGCGGCCAGGAGCCCTGCCCGGCTGTCTTCGAAAATGACAGCGTCGGCGGGCTCGATGCCGAGGGCTCGGGCCGCGAGCAGGAACCCTTCGGGGTCGGGCTTGCTGACGCGCACCGCATCGCCGCCGACACGTGCGTCCGGGTCGACGCAGCGGCCAATTCCCAGTCTGTCGATGAAGTAGTCAATCACCGAGCGGGGACTCGAGGAGACGACGGCGATTTTCAACCCACTTGCGACCGCGGCGTGTATGGCCTGCGCGGCGCCGGGGACCTCGTGTACCTCGGCCACCGCTGCGTTCCAGTGTGCGAGCATGGCGGCCGCGAGCTCCGCTGCCGGGGCGTCGATGGCCGTCTGGGCCCGCATCATATCGGCGACATGCATCCAGGTGCGGCCGTGCGTCTCGGTGTGCGGCAGACTGTATTCGCCAATTCCATACTGCGCCGCGACGGCGCTGACCGCCGCGTCCGTGTGGACCTCCGTGTTGATGAGCGTGCCGTCCAGGTCAAACAGCACCGCGCGTACCGGCCGGACAGTGCGCGCCAGCCGGTCGATGAGCGGCCGGTAGGATTCGAAATCCGGCGGCTTGAATCCGGACATCTTGCCCTGGTCGTCGCACTGGCGAAGTGCGATGGCGTCGCGCCAGTGGGGCTCGGCTTCGAAAGCAACGACTTCTGCGGCGGACATGGGCCCGCCCTGGAGCTTCAGCGTGATGACCGATGCTGCGCTCAGCTGCCGGAAATATTCGGGATCAGTGGCGCACAGGTAGCGCTTGGCGGGCACATGGAGGCGCGCGGGTTCCGACACTTCGGGACCAAAGTGCGCAGCCAGCCAGCGGGCCCCGCTGCGTTCATGGCCGGCATCGTGCGTCCAGTCGCTGAGCTGATCAGGAACCGGTTCGATCAGATGACCGATATCGTGCAGGAGCGCCGCGATCACGAGCGTGTCAGACGCGTTGCGGGTCCTGGCGAAATACGCCGCCTGCAGTCCGTGCTCCAGCATGGTCACGGTCTCGCCGAAGTAGGCCTCGCTTCCCCGGCGGCCATAAATCGCAAGCAACTCGTCGGCCACGCTCATCTCAGGGGTCTCACGCCAACGCGGTGCGCAGCAGCGCGGCTTCGCTGCAGACGCTGTCGCGTGTCAGGTAGCAGCCTTGCAGGTGCCGCGAATGCTTCAGAGATGCAAAACCAGTACGACCGTGCAGGACGCGCCGATTGTCGAACACCGCGAGATCCCCGTTCTCGAGCCGAGTCGACAGCTGGAAACGCGGTTCGCGCAGCAGTTGCGCGAAGCGGCGGTACGCGGCATAGAACGACGCGCATTCGGCGGCCGGGAGGCGCAGTGGCTGGATCGAGCGGTTGTTGTACGCGATTGCGGCGATGGCGCCGGTGCAGGACAGTTCGATCAGCGGCCGCTCTGCGTAGAGGTCCGCGCCAGTCCCGCGGTACCTGAACGGCAGCGGGGTACGCGTCAGCAATGCGAACGCCTCGGGGTCGCTCTCCTGCAGCTGCGCGGCGAGCGCAAAGCCGTCGGCGAACAGGCTGTCGCCGCCGCTCGGTGCGGCCACCAGCGTGTGCAGCGCCTGGAAGCCCGGCACCGGTTCGCGATACGGGTTGTCGGCATGCAGGCCCAGTCCCAGGTCGGAAAACGCCAGGTTTTCCGGCTGCGCTACCGTGCGCACATCGAAGAGGAGTCCGTAGTTGGTCTCGGCGACGCGCCCGACGAGCGCCATAGCCTCGAGTATCGCGCCCTCAACGCACGGCACGGCGCGCACAAATGCCAGCCCGTCCTGCAGGAGCCGGGTCAGCCAATCAAGCCGGGCGCGGGCGTCGGACTGCATGGCGGGCCACGACAGCATGGCGAAATCCCGCTTCGCGTTGAGCGTTGCGCCGTGGAGCCAGCGGCGAGGATGGAATTCCGGCCTGCCCGGCAGGTGGGTGGCGCACTCATACAACCAAGCGAGCGGGAACGTCGTTACCTGTGCCGCGTCCTGCCAGGCGAGACTCAGGTCCGTGCCGGCGACTGATGAGGAACGAATGCGCGGGTCGCGCGGCAGATCCGCCACGTCGATCAGCCGCTGTCCGCTGTGGTGGTCACGCTCTTCAGGCAGGTTGTCGCGCAGCCAGATGGCCGCAAATTCACCCGTGATGCCGTCGGCCCATTTGACGGTCAGCAACTGGGGCCAGGCGGCCACTTCGGCGACAGCGGGCGTCCTCAAGGCAACTCGCCCTCCCACCGCGACACCACGGCGACGGCGATGCTGTTGCCAACGACATTGGTCGCCGAACGGCCCATGTCGAGAAAATGATCGATGCCGAGCAGCAGCAGCAACCCGCCTTCAGGAATATTGAATTGCGGGAGCGTGGCGGCGATCACCACCAGCGAGGCGCGCGGCACGCCGGCCATGCCCTTGGAGGTCAGCATGAGAATCGTCAGCATCAGGATCTGCTGGCCCGCGGAGAGGTGGATTCCGTAGGCCTGCGCGATGAACAGGCTCGCGAAAGTGCAGTACATCATCGAGCCGTCGAGATTGAACGAGTAGCCGATCGGCAATACGAAACTGGCGATCTTGTTGCTGCAGCCGAAGCGCTCGAGCTGTTCGAGCGTCTTGGGGTAAGCGGCTTCGGAGCTGGCGGTGGAAAAAGCCAGCAGCAGCGGATCGCGCACGCCGCGCACCAGCTGCAGCACGCGCCGCCCGATGACCAAGCCACCGAGCGCGATCAACACCGCCCAGAGTATCAGCAGCGCGAGGTAGAACTCCCCCATGAACAGGCCATACACGCGGATCACCCCCAGGCCCTGCTTTGCCACCGTGGCGGCCAGGGCGCCGAAGACCGCGAGCGGCGCAAACAACATCACGTAGCTGGTGACTTTCAGCATCAGGTGGGCAACCGCATCAATCACCTCCACCAGCGCGCGAGTCCGCTCGCCGAGCGCCGCCGCGGCCGCGCCGAAGAACATCGAGAACACGACGATCTGCAGGATCTCATTGCGGGCCATGGCGTCGACGACGCTCACGGGAAAGGTGTGGCCGATAAAATCCTTGAGCGTCAGGCCGGCGGCGGTGATCTCGCCGTGGGCGGCGCTGTCCGGCAGCGTGATGTGCATGGCCGCGCCCGGTTTGAGCAGATTCACCAGCAGCAGGCCCAGGGACAGCGAGATCAGCGAGGCGAACAGAAACCAGCCCAGCGCCTTGACGCCCACGCGCCCGACCGTCCCCAGATCTCCCATCCTGGCGATGCCGGACACCAGCGTGGCAAAAACCAGCGGCGCGATGATCATCTTGATCAATCTGAGGAAGATAGTCGGCAGCAACTCGGTGGCGGCAGCAAAACCGCCCGCGCTCAGCGGCAGAAATTCAAAAACAAGAAAACCGACGGCGATGCCGAGTATCAGCGCCAGGAGAATCAGCTTCGTCAGGTGTGTGGATTGCAAGCCTTAGTCCTTCCCGGCTGGGTTCAGGTGCCGGGTCGCAGCGGAGTATACGGGCTCGAGTGTTGCCCACGCACGCTGCTAAACACGAACTCTTCAAAAATGGGTCTTCCGGTAAACGTGTGGGTACTTTTGGGGTAGGAAGTGACTACGAAGCCTATTTTCATAGACTTTGAAGCATATTGCGAGGGCGTTACATTTGGCATGATATTCGGATGGCCAAATCGACACGCCTGCGGCGTCTATGGGACGCGTACCGATTCCCCGGATTTGTACCCGAACCTGTGGTGCGCGGATTCTTTGGTGATCCGCGGGCACGCATCCTTACCCTGCG
>JAYUZI010000294.1:0-6785 GCA_043751915.1 Gammaproteobacteria bacterium
CGTTCAGTGGCGGCTGCCGGCGCCGCTGCGAGCACTGCCAGGAGCAGCGCCGCAGCAAGTGCCGGCCGCTTATTCACCGATCACCACCGGCACGTGGTATCGCCCGACGCCAACCCGTTTGCCTGTTGCCGGGTGGGATGGCAGCACCGACAGGAAGTAGCGGCCCGCGGCGAACCCCGCGCTCTTCACCTGCATATGCAGGGCAACGGTTTCGTTGGCTCCGAGGTGCAGCGGACCACCGTAGGTTTCCGACAGCTCCCGGCCATATTCCGTCTGCAGCACGATCAGGGGCACGAACGCGTCGCTGGGCTGGCTCGCGGCGTTCCCGAACACGACATCGATCACCAGTTGGCCCGCGCGCGCGCGCGCGGGCACTCGTACCTCACGCACCACGAGTCCGGCCTCAGGCTGCACGCGCGCCGCCTCCGGTAGCGGCCGCACGCCTTCCTGGTACGCCACCAGACGCGCGAAGCTGCCGGACGGGGCAAGTATGCGGGTGCGCGCAAACTCGTCATTGGCTGCGCGGAATGCGGCGAAGCGCGTGGCCACACGCGCCTGCGAACCCGCGTCGCGGACCGGCTCCATATGCAGGCCTTCACCCAGGGAATAGAGCGTGCCGCGACTCAGCAGCCAGGGCCCAGCGACATAGTCCACCAGGTTGCCCTTGGTCTGTTTCATCGGGAACTCGTGCACATTGCGGAACGAAGGTTCGAGATCCAGCCCGGATCCCATCCACGTGACCTGGGCCGGCGACTTGATGCCATGGTGGTGAGAGAGCATGGCCAGTAATGAGGGCGCGAGGTCAAAATCCGATGAGACCGACCTGATCCGGAGCGGCGCTTTGAGGAGCGGCGAGAAAATGATCAGCGGCACGTGATAGCGGTCGATCCACTCGGCCACCGGAATCTCGGGCAGCCGGTGGTCGCCGGTGATGATGAAGATGGTGTTTGCGTAGGCAGGGCGCTTGCGGGTCGCGTCGAAATAGCGCCGCAGGGCATCGTCGGCGTACATGATCGAGGTGTAGATATCCTGGTAGGCGCGGTAAGCGGCTCGCTGCGCCACCGCGATGCCCAGCTGCCCGAGGCGTTGCTCGAGCCTGGCCGGGTAGCGCTCCTGGCCGAAAAACGTATACGGCGAATGTGTTGAGTTGGTCTGCAGCACGGTGACGAAGGGCTGCGATGAATCGGCGGCCTCGCCCGCCAGCGCCACTGAAACCACTTCATTGTCGCCGTAACCCCAGTCGTTGCTGCGGACATAGCCGGACCCGAATTCCGTCGCGTCGACCAGGTGGTCGACGCCCTGCCGCCGCAGGAACGTTCGCTCGTTGTCAAAAGCCAGGTCTGTTCCGGCGTAGTACCTGAGGTGATAGCCGCCGGCCCTGAGCACGCTCAACAAGGTCGCATGCTCGGGCATCGCTACACCCAGCGCGGCAAACCCCTCTTCACCGTAGGGGAGCGAACCGAAGATCGAAGGCAGCGCGGCGAAGGTCCGGCCCTGCACGGCCAGGAAATTTTCCCAGTAGAGGCCCTGCGCGGCGAGTTCGTCGAGGAAAGGCGTGAAACTGCCCAGCGGCGCTTCCGGGCCCGAAAAGGAACGCCCGAGCCCCTCGACGATGATAAACACCAGATTGGGCGGTGAACCACCAGCGAGCCGAAAGTACGCGCCGAGTTCGTCTGGCGTCCGTTCCTCGTGCAGGAACGGGTAGGCCGGACTCAGATAATGAAACCCCGCGATCGGCCCTGCGGGCGCAGCCGCTCCTACCCCGGCAGGCGGCACGGACGGGGCACGGTTCGAGCGCCACAGGAACGCGCCCGTGTCGTCGAGAAAATAGGCGACCTTGTTCAGTCGCAACGCGTAGGTGTCCGCGATCTCGGCAGGCGCCTGTGCCAGCTGCTGTGGTCCCAATACCAGCGCGGCCAGCCCAATGGCGAATAGCGACGCGATGAGGCGAGGCGAGGGCGGCGGCCCCTCACGCCGCAGCCTGTGCGCCAGTGCCAACCAGAGCAGCGCGAGCGCCAACCCCGCGCCAGCCACGATCGCGGGTACCAGTTTCAGTCCACCTGCAATCGTCTCGCGGACGTCTTGCCACGCATAACCGTACAGATCGGCGCCGAGCGGCACGCGCGCGGTCGAGGAGTATTGAATCAACGCCGCCTGCAGCAGCACGAGCAGGGACCAGGAGAGCCCTAGGGCCCACGTGAGCCCGCGCCGCGGGCGCACCAGGAGCGGTGCCAATGAATAGGCGAACAGCAACGGCAGGTGACTTACCAGCACATAGCCGTCGCTGAGTATGGCGCGGCCGCAAATCCTCAAGGTTGCGGCGCCCGTCATGCCCGCGGGCATGCCCGCGAAAAGCTCGGCCCCGCGCAAGGACAGCATCGCGAGCACGAGTGCCGGGAGCAGCCGGATGAAGCGCGCCGCAGCCGTGCCGAGTGCGACAGCCGGCCCGCGCGCTACCATCGCGTATAGAGGGTCCCGAACAGGCTCCGGCCGTTGTAGCCACGGTCTTCGTGGTCATAACCGGCGCCGATCTTGTAGCCCAGGCGGGGATTGGTGAATTTCACGAACGCGGCGCTGGTGGACCAGCTGTGTGTTCCGCTCGCGGCCACGGGCAGGCCGGACGAGGATACATTGCTGCTGCCGATGCCAGCGGTAAGCTCGGCGTAGTTGTCGGCGTCGCCTGCATAGTAGTAACGCACCACAACCCGATTGCTGTTGCTGCTCGAGCCGCTTGCCGGAATGTAGAGGTGCCGCCAGCGCGCGTACCAGTTACCGAAGTACCTGCCGACGCCAACGCCGTAGAGGTTGGTCGCGGCACCGCTGAATGCCAGGCGGTCGTAGCTGGCGGAGAGTTCCCAGCCGCGGCCCGCGCCCTGGAACACTTCGGCCCGCCAGGCGTTGCCTGGGAACAGGTCCTCACGGGGGCCGCGCTGGTAGCGTACATTGGCATAGGTGCGGTGCCACAGATCGACATAACCGTCCAGTGCCCAGGCGTGATCGTCGAGGCCGAAGCGTCGTGCTCCCAGCGCCTCGACGGCCAGCGAGCCGCGCGCAAAATGCCGACGTACCGCCAGCGAGTACTCATACCAGCCGGGTCGCGAAGGTGAAAAGGCCGTCCAGTCGGCACCAAGGCTGGCTGACCACGGAAAGCCCGCGGGGCCGACCACATCTGGCGCCAACGCCCGCGGGTTCAGGCCCGGCGGCGTGATCGACAGCAGATACTCGCCGATCTGGTCTGCGTCCGCACCGCGCGCACGCGCCGCCTCGAAGTCAGCGCGGGCCGCGGGATAGTCCCTCGCCGCGCGGAATGCGCGGCCCCGCGCAATGAGGGGCGCCGGATCGCTCGCCGGAGCCAGCGCGAGCCACTGGCCGTAGGCCTTCGCGGCCTGCGCGCCCCGGTCGTTCCACAGGTACATGTCCCCGAGCGCCGACCACGCGTCCGCGTAGGTCGGTGACGCAGCAGTCACCGCCCCGAGATCAGCCTCGGCCTCGGGCCACTTGCCCATCCAGGCGTACAATCGCCCCCGCCCCAGCAGCACATCGGCATTGCCGGGCGAACGCAACAGCAGTGCGTCGTAAGCCCTCAACGCCGCTTCGCGCTGGCCTGAAGTCGCCAGCGTGCTGGCCGCCTGGAATTGCTGGTCGAAACCCTCAACTGCTCCCTGTGCGAGGGCGAAACCAGCACTCGCCAGCAGCGCCACGTGAACGAGCAGGAGGAGGGGGCGCATCATTTCGAACTCCGTGCGACGGAAACCGTATCGCCTGCCGGTTGGGGCAGCACGGCATGCGTCGCCGTCGCCGCCTGTTGCCATGAACCGTCGCGCGCGATTTTGCCCCACTTGCCGCGTGAGCTGCCGCCGAACACCCACTTGAAGAGCCCGATCACACGCCAGAACGCCACCATCTGCCGGTACCCGAAATTCTCCAGCACTGCGGCGGCAAACAACCGCAGCTGCTGTCCGATGCGCGGGTACATCTGGAATGACAGCTCCTCGAGGAAAATCGCATTGGTCGACAGCATGATGCCCATGCCAATCGCCAGGAACAGGAATACCAGAAAGGATTGCAGCGGGATCAGGTGCAACCACCACAGCACCAGCACGGCCAGATAGCCCGCCAGTTCGACCACCGGCCCCAGCAACTCGAACAGAATCATGAACGGATAGGCCAGCCACCCCACGGTACCGCCACGGCGACTGAAGAACATCCCTGCGTTGGGCACGAGGCTCTCTGCAAGACCGCGCTGCCAGCGTACGCGCTGACCCTTCAAGGAGTGTATGTCCCCCGGCACCTCGGTCCAGCAGATCGGATCGGGCACAAAGGTGATGCGATAAGGCCGCCGCTCCTCGTGCATTTTTCGGTGCAACCGGACCACGAGATCCATGTCCTCACCCACGGTATCGTTGCGGTAACCGCCAATGGCCACGACCCGCTCCTTGTGAAAGACGCCAAAGGCGCCGGAGATGACCAGCAGCGCGTTGGATGGCGACCAACCCATGCGACCGAACAGGAACGCGCGCAGGTACTCCACGTTCTGGAACTGCGGCAGGAACTTCTGCGGCAGCTCGACCTTCTCGAGGAAGCCGTTCTTGACGGCGCAGCCGTTAAGCACCCGCACCACGCCCCCGGAGGCGATGGTGCGTGAGTCTTCCAGGAACGGTCGCACCACGCGCCGGAGGCTCCCCGGGTGCAGGATGCAGTCGGCATCGATCGCGCAGTACAAGGGGTAGCGTACGCAGTTGATACCAGCATTGAGCGAATCGGCCTTGCCGCCGTGTTCCTTGTCGACCAGCCGCACGTGCGGGTGGCGGGTCGAGGCGTAAATCCTGTGGATCCGCTGCGTTGGAATCCGCTGTCGATAGGCCTCCGGAAACTCGACCATCGCGAATTCCCGGATGACCTCCTGCACCGTCGCGTCGGTCGAGCCGTCGCTCACGATGACAACCTCGAAGTCCGGGTAGTCCAGCCGCAACAGCGAGCGGATTGTCGAGACGATTGAACGCTCTTCGTTATACGCGGGAATCAGAATGCTGACCGGCGGCTGGTAGGCCGGGAGGTTTCGCGGCAGGTAGTCGGCACGGTGATCCCGCATATAACGGACGATGCTGAACACCGCTACGTAGTGCAGGGCCAGGTAGGCGGAGTTGATGCAGATGAAATATGCAAAGAACGCATACTGGCAATACAGGGCAAGATCTGCCCAATACGCACTCACGTCGCGTTACCGATGGCGCGCTCGGCGAGCACATGGTCGATGATGCCCTGCGCATACGCGTCAGCCTGGGCCGCCCGGATCTCCCGCACGCGTTCTGCGCTGATGAAACGCAGGCCCAGCAGCGCCTGCGAGGCGCGGTAACGAACCCACCATTGCCGGTCCGTGAGCAGCTCGATCAGGCGGTGCTCATCGCCGGGAACTCCGAGCCTGCCCAGCGTCACGGCGGCCTGCATGCGCAGATGCCAACGCGGGTGCAACAGCAGCGGGCGCACGCAATCGAGTTCCTCGTGGCCGGTCACCACCTGCAGGCAGGTCGAGACCATCAGCTCGTCGCTGGCCGACCTGAGGTGCGCGCGGATCACCGGCGCCGCCGATGCGGCGCTGACGCCCGCGAGGAACCGCAGCAGGCGCGGCGCGGCCTCGGTACTTGCATGCCGCAGCGCCGCGCCCAGCGGCTCGGCCGTGGTCGCTGCATCGCTCTCCTGCAGGATCGCAGCTATGCTGCCCTGCGACCAGTCACTGCGCTGCACGATGCGCGGCACCAGTTCGGGAATCGCCCGCAGTGGATCAACCTGCATCAGGGCGCGCGCCGCGCACAGCGACATGATTGGGCTCTTGTCATCAAGGTACCGCTCAATATGGGTGAAGCTCGCCTCGCTCCTGACATGCCCGAGCGCGATGATCGCCACAACCCGGTCGTGGAAGGTGATCGAATGCAGCGCCCGGTAGAGACGCTCCTCGAGGCCGACTTCGCGCGCGATCCGCGCCAGATTCTCTGTCGTGCGCCCGCGCAGCGGTTCGTGCACCTCGTTCCACACCTGGATGAATCCCGAGATATCCCGATCGCGCAGTTCAGGCATCGCAGCTGATGCACCCTCGGGCGTCGCCCCGACTAACGGCTGCCACAGGGCAACCGCCCCGGCATGATTGTGCTCCCGGCGCAGCGCGAGCCGCCGCATGACCAGGATCACGACCAGCATCACCAGCGTCATGGCCACGACCGCAACGCCCAGCCAGAAAGCAAACCGCACGATGGGCGCGGCGTCAGTGAGAAGGACCACGTCTGCTTTCCTTGGTTGTTCGAGACTCTGTGGCCGGATCCCGCGCTTTTGCGCGTGGCGTTGCGGATTCTACCCAGCTTGATCAGCGGTGATCAGCCGACCGGAGCGCAAATGCCCGCGAATCCCTAACTCCGGAAACTCGATGATATTGTAACTTACTTGTATAATTTATTGATATGGCTACTGTTTATTTTTGAGGGTCTTCAGGAAGTCGTGTGGGTGAAAGTTGATCATTTTTCGATCAAAGCTTAGGCAACATGCAGGTGAGGACCTTCAACCTGAGGTATTCCTGGTCTCGCAGCCCGTAGGCGCGCCGTTGGATGACACGGATTTTATTGTTCAGGCCTTCGACAAAGCCGAGGGAGACTTTGTTCTCGGGTTTGCAGTAAGCAGCGATGCCGTCCCAGTGTCGCTCGATCATGGCGGCGAACTTCTCGTAGGGGCCCAGTCGTTGCCACTTCAGTTGTTCGCGCCAGTTCTCGAAGAACTTCCTGGCCCAGGCCTCGCTG
>JAYUZI010000295.1:0-4797 GCA_043751915.1 Gammaproteobacteria bacterium
GGCGGCATGGGCGGCATGGGCGGGATGGACATGTAACGCAGCCGCGTTACCCGTTCAATCGCTTGTAGCGACCAGGCCCCGGAGGGAAACTTCCGGGGCCTTTTTTTGTGCCCGGGCAGGCGCTGCTGCGCGGCGCGTCACACCCAGAATAATCATTGTCAATACCATCGTATTGACAATATTACCCCGTGCCGCGTAACGTGACCAGATGGCTGACGCCCCCAAAACGACGCAGTTGCAGATCCGGCTGACGCGAGCGCAGAAGGCGGCCATGCAGCGCTGCGCGCGGCGGGCGGGCATGGATCTGTCGGCGTACGTGCTGGCGCGGGTCAATTCGCCGTCGGCGGCCGAGTTCGCGCGCTGTCTGAGGGGTAGCCACGAGCTCGGCGGCGCGCGCCTGGCGCTGGCGGCGCTGCACGCGTTGCTCGTGCGCCTGGGGGCAGGTGAGTTGGGTGAGGCCGTGCAGGCCGCACCACCCGGTGGCATGAGCCCGGAGCTCGAAAACTACGTGGCGGCCATGGTGGAGCAGGCCTGCGCCCAGGCTGGCATTGCGCCGCCCGCGTGGACCCGCGCCATTGAGCCCCTGATCAGGCCGCTGTTCGCAAGTTCACTCAGCAGTTTGCGGCTGTATCTTTTGACGCACTCGCCGCCGGTTTTCAGACGGCGCAATCTGTTCGTCGATGCCACGTTGGGGGCCCAGCTATGACGCAGCCTGGGCTGAGGCAGCACGATATACGACGCCTGTTGCAACTGCTGAACGATGAACTGGGTCGCGCCGGCATCAAGGGCGATCTGTTCCTGGTCGGTGGTGCGGTCATGTGCCTGAGCTATGCGGCACGGCCGTCTACTCAGGACGTGGACGGCGTATTTGTGCCCGCGCGCGAGGTTCGGGCGGCGGCCGCGCGCGTGGCTGCGCAGGCCCGCGTGGCGGCCAATTGGCTGCACGATGGGGTGAAAGGTTTCCTGAGCGATCGCGCCGACTTCGCGCCGTTCCTGGAGCTCGATCACCTGCGCGTGCTGGTCGCGCAGCCCGAGTACCTGTTGGCGATGAAATGCCTGGCGTGGCGCATCGGCGCTGAGTTTCATGACGAAGACGATGTCCGCTACCTGCTGCGGCTCCTGGGCTTGAGCACTTACCCACAGGCTCTCGAAGTCATCGCACGCTACTATCCATTGGAGCGGTTTCCGCAAAAGACGCTCCACGGGCTGAGCGAACTCCTGTCCGCCGCCGTGTCCTGATCGTGCATGAGGGCACTGAAATTGACGCCACCGGCCAGCCGGCAGCCTGTCGCGGCTTCGCCTGAGAGGGGGCAAGCCCTGCACTGACATCGCGTCCTTTACGGTGCCTCCCATTCAGTGGATCATTGCACTCTGCGGCCCTCAGGGTCCGCC
The DNA here is from genome assembly GCA_043751915.1 of Gammaproteobacteria bacterium. GTDB lineage: Bacteria > Pseudomonadota > Gammaproteobacteria > Steroidobacterales > Steroidobacteraceae > FEN-1191. The sequence continues at coordinate 1,393 of JAYUZI010000295.1, forward strand.
ACCGTTCCGGGGTTATCGACCATGCGATCCAGTTCGTTTCCAGCCGCCATGCGGGCGGCTTTGTGCACCACTGTTGTCGTTTACCTGGCCGGTTGCGGCGGTCGCGGCGGTCCGGGACAGGGGGGCATGCCGCCCCAGGCCGTCACCGTCGTGACCCTCAAGACCTCGGCGGTGGACCTGCAGCGCGAGCTGCCCGGGCTGGTTAGCGCGCGCATGGTCGCGGAAGTGCGCCCGCAGGTCGGCGGCATCGTCAAGCGGGTGCTGTTCACCGAAGGCGGCCGGGTGAGCGCTGGCCAGCCGCTCTACGAGCTCGATGACGCCGTCTATCGCGTGGCGCTGCGCAGTGCCGCGGCCGTGCGTATGAGCGCCGAGGTGACCTTCGAGGCGGCGCGGCGCAGCGCCGATCGCGGCACTGAGCTGCTGAAGGCACACATGATCAGTGTGCAGGACAACGACAACCTGCAATCCGCGCTCCATCGCGCCGAAGCCGACCTGGCCACGGCGCAGGCGGCCGCTGACAGCGCCCACATCAATCTCGACTACGCGCACATCAGTGCGCCGATCGGCGGGCGCATCGGCAAGTCCGCGGTGACGCAGGGCGCGCTGGTGGTGGCGAACCAGCCAGATGCGCTGGCATTGGTGCAGCAGCTCGACACGGTCTACGTTGATCTCACGCAGTCAAGCGGCGAGTGGCTGCAGCTGCAGCAGGAGCTGGCGGCCGGCGGCAAGAGCGGTGGCAACAGCGAGGTGCGCATCGCCCTGGAAGACGGCAGCGCCTACCCGCTGCCCGGGCAGTTGCAGTTCAGCGACGTCACGGTCGAGCCGGGTACGGGGAGTTTTCTACTACGCGTGTTAGTGCCTAACCCGAAGGGTCTGCTACTGCCCGGCATGTACGTGCACGCGACGATCAGCGAGGGCGTGCTCAACAGCGCGCTGCTGGCGCCGCAGCGCGGCATCACGCGTGACCCCAAGGGCAATGCAACGGCGATGGTGATTGGTAAGGACAGCAAAGTGGAGCTGCGCAACGTCGTGACGGCGCGCGCTGTGGGCGACCAGTGGCTGATCGCCAGCGGCCTCGCCCCGGGCGATCGCGTGATCGTCGAGGGCCTGCAGAAGATCCAGCCCGGCATGGTCGTGCAGGCGACCGAGTCCGGCGCGCAGTAGGCGGGAGCGCTGATGTCACGTTTTTTCATCGATCGGCCGATCTTCGCCTGGGTGCTGGCCATCATGCTCTCGCTGCTCGGCGTGCTCGCGATCCGGCGCCTGCCGCTGACGCCCTATCCGACCATCGCGCCGCCATCCATTTCAGTCAGCGCCGACTATCCGGGTGCGGCCGCCAAGACCGTCGAAGACTCGGTGACGCAGATCATCGAGCAGAACATGAGCGCGCTCGATGGTTTGATCTACATGTCCTCGAGCAGCAGCTCCAATGGCCGGGTCGGCATCACGTTGACCTTCGCCACCGGCACCAACCCGGACATTGCCCAGGTGCAGGTGCAGAACCGCCTGCAGGCCGTGGTTCCCTTGCTGCCGCAGATCGTCCAGCAGCAGGGCATCACGGTTGACAAGATCATCAATTCGAGCCTGCTTGGGGTCGGGTTCTATTCCGAGGACGGGTCGCTGAGCGAAAGCGACATGGGCGACTTTGTCATGAACAAGGTCGCCGAGGAGATCCGGCGTGTCGAGGGTGTCGGCGGTGTCGAGGATTACGGCGCGGGCTACGCGATGCGCATCTGGCTCGATCCCGACAAGCTGCGATCGTACCAACTGACGCCGGGCGACATTACCGCAGCAATCCGCGCGCAGAACGCGCAGTTCTCGGTTGGGCAGCTCGGCGGCATGCCGCAGGTCGCGAACCAGCAGATCAACGCCACCGTGACCGCCCGCGGCCGGCTGACCACGCCCGAGGAATTTGGCAACGTCATCGTGCGCGGCGCGGCGAGCGGCGCCGCGCTGCGGTTGCGCGACGTGGCGCGCGTCGAGCTGGGCGCCGGTACCTACACGTTCTCCGTGGTCTACAACCGGCGGCCGTCCACGGGCTTTGGCGTGTCGCTGGCGGCGGGTGCCAACGCGCTGGCCACCGCCGAGCGCGTCAAGGCGCGACTCGCGCAGTTGCGCGCGCAGTATCCGCGCAGCCTCAAGGATTTTATTCCCTTCGACTCCACACCCTATGTGCGGGTCTCGATCCGCGAAGTGGCCAAGACCCTGCTCGAAGCGGTGCTGCTGGTGTTCCTGGTGATGTACGTGTTCCTGCAGAACCTGCGCGCCACGCTGATTCCCACCATCGCCGTGCCGGTGGTGCTGCTGGGCACTTTCCCGGTGCTACTGTTGTTCGGCTTTTCCATCAACATGCTGACCATGTTCGCGGTGGTGCTCGCGATCGGCCTGCTGGTCGACGACGCCATCGTGGTGGTGGAAAACGTCGAGCGCCTGATGAACGAGGAGGGGCTTTCGCCGGTCGAGGCCACGCGCAAGTCGATGGGGCAGATTACCGGCGCGCTGGTGGGCATCGGCACCGTGCTGACCGCGGTGTTTATTCCGATGGCGTTCCTGAACGGATCCACCGGGGTTATCTACCGGCAATTCTCGGTGACGATAGTCGCCGCGATGGTCCTGTCGGTGATTGTTGCGTTGTCGCTCACGCCGGCGCTGTGCGCGACGCTGTTGCGCCCGGTCGCAAAAGAGACGCACGGCCGCCGCGCCGCGGCGTTCTTCAGCGTCTTTAATCGCGGTTACCAGGGCATCCATCAGCGTTACCACGGCACGGTGCAGCGCATGCTGGCGCGCACCGGGCGTTACATGCTGGTATACGGTGGCCTCGCGGCGCTGATGGGCCTGCTGTTCATCCGGCTGCCCACCTCGTTCCTGCCGGCCGAAGACCAGGGCTTCATGCTGGTGTTCGTGCAGGCACCGGTGGGTGCAACGGCAAGCCGTACTAACAAAGTGCTCGATAAGGTGCAGGATCATTTCCTGAACAGTGAGAGCAAGCTGGTTGATTCGGTGTTTACGGTGCAGGGCTTCAGCTTCAGTGGTACCGGCCAGAACGCGGGCATCGGCTTCGTCCTGCTCAAGGACTGGGACCTGCGCCCGCGCCCCGACCAGAGCGTGTCGGCGGTCGCAGGCCGCGCCTGGGGACCGTTCAGCCAGGTCCGCGATGGCCTTGTTTACCCGATCGTACCGCCCGCGGTCTCGGAGCTGGGCAATTCCTCAGGATTTGATTTCTATCTCAAGGACGAAGGCGGCCACGGGCACGCGGCACTGATTGCAGCACGCGACCAGCTGTTGGGTATGTTGTCACAGGACAAGCGTCTCAACGGTGTACGGCCGAATGGATCGGAAGATTCGCCGCAGTACCGCCTTGATATCGACGCCGCGCGCGCCAGTGCGCTGGGCCTGTCGCTGGAC
>JAYUZI010000296.1:0-9088 GCA_043751915.1 Gammaproteobacteria bacterium
CGATGATGGCCACGAGCAGCAGCACAGCGGCAACCTGCAGCGGGTACAGGTAGCGCGTGTACACCTCGATCCCCAGCATCTTGGTGTTGCCGAGCTTCATCGCCGCGGCATCAGCAACCGGCGCATTGCCGAGCCGAAAGCCGCCCAGCAGCACGGCGGCCATCTCCAGCGCGATCACGACACCGACGATCGCTGCCAACGGGAAATGCTTCCAGAACCCCTTGCGAATCTCTTCGACGTCGATGTCGAGCATCATCACGACGAAGAGGAACAGCACCATCACCGCGCCGACGTAGACCAGTACCAGCACGAGGGCAAGGAACTCGGCCTCGATCAGCATCCAGAGGACCGCGCTGGTCAGGAAACACAGCACCAGGCTGAGCGCAGCGTGCACCGGATTACGCGAGAGGATGACGCCCACGCCCGCGGTCACCAGGATGGTCGCGAAGGTGTAAAACAGCACTGCTACCAGCATGAGCGTATTCCTCTTGCCCGCGCCTACCGGTAGCGCGCGTCGGCCGCCTTGTCGGCGCTGATCATGGCTTCATAGCGATCGCCCACGGCGAGCAGCTTGTCCTTGGTCATGATGTTCTCGCCCCGGTGCTCCATGTGATATTCATGGATGCGCGTCTCGACGATCGCGTCCACGGGGCAGGCCTCTTCGCAGAAGCCGCAGTAGATACACTTGAACAGATCGATGTCATAGCGGGTCGTACGCCGCGTGCCATCCGGCGCGACCTCGGAATCGATCGTGATGGCGAGCGCCGGGCACACGGCCTCGCAGAGCTTGCAGGCGATGCAGCGCTCTTCCCCGTTCGCATAGCGGCGCAGCGCATGGAGCCCGCGGAAGCGTACAGACTGCGGGGTCTTCTCTTCCGGGTAATTGATGGTGATCTTGCGCCGGAACAGCGTGCGCGCCGTGAGCGACATGCCCTTGAACATTTCCCAGAGCGCGAAGGTCTTGATGGTGCTGGCGATCGACATCTTGTTTGCCCTTTAGACGCGCCACGGGCCGACGCGGAACCAGACCAGGATTCCTTCCACGGCGATCCAGACGATGGTGATCGGAATCAGGACCTTCCAGCCCAGCCGCATGATCTGGTCGTAGCGGTAGCGCGGGAACGTGGCGCGCAACCACAGGAACACACACAGCAGGAAGAAGATCTTCAGCGCGAGCCAGTGCGTGCCGTCGCCGAGTACGAGCCCCAGGAGCGGCACGTGGCGGATCGCGCTACCCGCCGGCAGGTAGCCGTCGAGCGGGCTGAGCCAGCCGCCGAGGAAGAATATCGAGGTCAGCGCCGAGATCAGGATCATGTTGGCGTATTCGGCCAGGAAAAACAGCGCAAAACCCATGCCGGAATACTCGACGTGGAACCCGGCGACGATCTCGGATTCGCCTTCCGCGACATCGAAAGGCGCGCGGTTGGTCTCGGCGACTCCGGCGATGAAATAGACCATGAACAACGGAAACAGCCACACCAGATTCCAGTGGAACGGCGCGCCACGCTGGTGGTCGACGATGGTGCCCAGGTTCAGGCTCCCCGCCGCCATCAGCACCCCAACCAGGGCAAAACCCATGGCGATCTCATAGGCGACGATCTGCGCGCCCGAGCGCATGGCGCCGAGGAACGCGTACTTGGAATTCGAGGCCCAGCCGCCGAGGATCACCCCGTACACGCCCATCGAGGTGAGTGAGAGCACGTAGAGCAGCCCCGCGTCGACGTTCGCGATCGCGAAGCGCGGCGCGATCGGTATCACCGCCCAGGCGGCAAAGGCCGGAATCAGCGTGATCGCCGGCGCCAGACGGAACAGCACCTTGTTGGAGCGCGCCGGCGTGATGATTTCCTTGATCAGGAGCTTGACCACATCCGCAAAAGGCTGACCGATGTATTCGGTGTGTGGAATGCCAAACAGGCGCACCCGATTCGGGCCGCGCCGCAACTGCATCCAGCCGATGAGCTTGCGTTCCCACAAGGTGAGGTAGGCCACGCAGACGATCAGCACCAGGGACAGTGCCAGAATGAACACGGTCGAGTGGGCGAAGCCCGGCAACGCCAGCCACAGCGCCGCAAGCCAGTGAGAGATCCCGCTCACGAACGATACTCCGCGGCGGGGGCCAATGCAGTGCGGGTCTGCTGGAGCGAGGGTGCGCGCCGCAGGATGGGATCGACCTGGTACATCGGCACGTCGCGCAGGTTCTCGACTACGCCCGTTGTTCCGGGCACGAAGCGACTCTCGTAACCCAGGCGCGGAGCCGCCTCGACGGCGGCGCGCAATTCATCGCGCACCATTTCCGAGGACTGGTAATCAAACCCCGGCAGGTCGAGCAAGTTACCCAGGACCCGCAGGATCTTCCAGGCGGGCCGCGCGCTGCCCGGCGGGCGTGCCGCGCCCGTGAAACTCTGCCAGCGGCCCTCGAGATTTACGTAGGTGCCCGAGGTCTCCGCGAAGGCCGCCGCGGGCAGCAGCACGTGCGCGACCTGCAGCATGGTCGGCGAAGCGTAGGCCGTAATCGCACCAACAAAGCGTGCACGCTGGAGCGTACCCAGCGCATTGGGCTGCACACCGTCTGCCCAGGGCTCCGCACCCAGCAGCAGGTAGCCGGCGAGCGGCTCCTCGAGCATCTGCCGCGCGTTGCGGCCGTAGGCCGGACGCACCATGCCGGCGTGGACGCGATGCGGAACACAACCGGCCAGATAGGCGCCCGCGCCGTTGGCACCCTCCAGCAATTCCCCGAACGTGGCGCCGGTGACCCGGGCCAGCTCGCGCGCCAGTGCGCGCAGCTCCGCATAAGCCGAGTGACGGAGCGAGAGCGCGCCCAGCCAGATCGCCCGTTTCCCCTGACCCAGCGAGGCGGCGATCGCCCGGTGCGAATCACCGACCTGCGCACCCGCCAGCGGCGTCGCCAGCGCTGCGATCGCCGTGCCCGAGGACGCTTCGAGCGCCGCGCTCAGCACGGCGGCCAGTTCACCCAGCATCTGCGCGGGAGTGGCGACCAGCGTGGTCGCAGTCGGAAACAGGTATTCAAAGCGCTGCGGATTCAGCAGGCTCACGGCGGCGCCGCGGCGCGCCGCCTTGCGCACGCGATGGGCCAGCATGGGCAGCTCGGCGCGCAGGTTCGAGCCAATGACGAATAGACTATCCAGCGCCTCGACGTCTGCGATTGACAGGCCAAGCCCGGGTGCACCCGCATCGGCCCCCTGGTCGCGGAAATCGCGCTGCCGCAGACGGTGATCAATGTTCGCGCTGCCCAGCCCTTCGGCCACGCGTGCGAGCAGGTAGAGTTCCTCGACCGTGCCTGATGGATGCGCGAGCAAGCCCAGCCCGCCGTCCTCGCCCGGTGCGCTGGCCGAGCGCAGACCGCTGACCATCGCGTTGAGCGCCGTGTCCCAGTCGGCATCCCGCCACTGGCCGTTGCCGGCGCGGATACGCGGCGTCGTCAGCCGTTCGGCGCTGGCGAGCCCCTCGTAGCCGAAGCGATCGCGGTCGGCAATCCAGGTCTCGTTGATTTCCTCGCAGGGCTGCGGCACGACCCGCATCAGCTGGCCGCGCAGCACGTGGCCGTAGAGGCGGCTGCCGAAACCATCGTGCGGCGACACCAGCGGGTGCTGGGTCATCTCCCAGGCGCGGGCATGAAAGCGGAACGGTTTGCTGTTGAGCGCGCCCACCGGGCACAGGTCGATGATGTTGCCCGAGAGCTCGTGATCGACGCTGTGTTCGATGAAAGTGCCAATCTGCATGTTCTCGCCGCGGCCGGTGGTCCCCAACTCCTGGATGCCCGCGATTTCCTGGCCGAAGCGCACGCAGCGCGTGCAGTGGATGCAGCGGGTCATGTCGGTGGAGACCAATGGCCCCAGGCTCAGGTCCTTCACCACGCGCTTGCGCTCGTGGTAGCGCGAGATATCGCGTCCGAAGCCGACGGCCAGGTCCTGCAGCTCGCACTCCCCGCCCTGGTCGCAGATCGGGCAGTCGAGCGGATGGTTGATCAGCAGAAATTCCATGGTGGCTTTCTGCGCCGCGATCGCCTTGGGCGAGCGCGTAAAGATCTTCATGCCTTCGGCGACCGGCGTAGCGCAGGCCGGCAGCGGTTTGGGCGCCTTCTCGACCTCGACCAGGCACATGCGGCAGTTGGCCGCGATCGGCAGTTTGTCGTGGTAGCAAAAGCGCGGGATGTAGGCGCCGTTCGCGTCGGTGACGCGGATGATCATTTCACCCTTCGGCGCCTTGACGGCGACACCGTTCACCTCGACGTTGACGAACTCGGCGCTCATGCCGCGACCTGCGCGCCGCGGGCCGCGTCGGGCGCGACGATGCTGCGTCCGCCATGGTCGACCATAAACTCGAATTCGTGCCGGTAGTGCTTGAGGAAGCTCTGCACCGGCCAGGCCGCGGCGTCGCCCAGCGCACAAATAGTGTGCCCCTCGATGCGGTTGGCCACATCGAGCAGCAGCCCGAGGTGCTCGCGCGTGCCCTGCCCCGCGAGGATGCGTTTGAGCGTGCGGTTCAGCCAGCCCGTGCCTTCGCGGCACGGCGTGCACTGGCCGCAGGACTCGGACATGTAGAAGCGCGATAGTCGTTCGAGCGTGCGCACCATGCAGGTGGTCTCGTCCATGACGATGACCGCGGCTGAACCGACGCTGGATCCGCTCGCCTTCAGCGAGTCGTAATCCATGTTGGTCTTCATCATGATCTCGCCCGGCACGACCGGTACGGAGGAACCGCCGGGGATTACGGCCTTGATATGCCGCGCCTTCCAGATGCCGCCGGCCATGTCGAGCAGGTCCGCGAACGGGATGCCGAGCGGCACCTCGAAATTACCCGGATTATTGACGTGACCGGAGACCGAAAAGATATTCGTGCCGCCAGAATTCACCGGCCCCAGCGCCGCAAACCACTGCGGGCCCTTGCGCATGATGGTGGGGACCGAGGCGAAACTCTGGCAGTTGTTGATGGTGGTGGGTGCGCCGTACAGGCCGAACGCGGCCGGGAACGGCGGCTTGAAGCGCGGTTTCCCCTGCTTGCCTTCGAGCGAATCGAGCAGCGCAGTCTCTTCGCCGCAGATGTAGGCGCCGGCGCCGACGAAGGTGTGCAGGTCGAAGTCGACACCGGACCCCAGGATGTTCCTGCCGAGGAGCCCGGCCGCATAGGCCTCTTTCACGGCCGCCTCGAAGCGCGGCACCGGTTCACCCAGGAACTCGCCGCGGATGTAATTGTAGCCGACGGTGGCGTTCATGGCGTAGCCGCCGATTGCCATGCCCTCGATGAGCGCGTGCGGGTTATAGCGCAGGATATCGCGGTCGTGGCAGGTGCCGGGCTCACTCTCGTCTGAGTTGCAGACCACGTATTTTTGCATCGGGGCGGCGCGCGGCATGAAGCTCCACTTCACGCCCATCGGAAAGCCAGCGCCGCCGCGGCCACGCAGGCCCGAGGCCTTGACCGCGTCGATAATCTGCTCGCGCGGTGTCTTCTCGGCGAGCATCTTCTGCCAGGACTGGTAGCCGCCGATACGCTGATAGGTCTCCAGCAACCACGAATGCGGCATCGCAATGGGCTCAAGGCACACCAGATTCCGCTTGTCGTCCCAGGCACCCATGCGCGTTCCCTACTTCAGCTCATCGAGAATGCGGTCGAGCTTCTCGGCCGTCAGGTTCTCGTGGTAGACGTGATCGACCATCATCATCGGCGCACCCGTGCACGCGGCCAGGCACTCTTCTTCCTGTTTCAGGAAAATGCGCCCGTCGGCCGTGCTCTCGCCCACCTTGATGCCAAGGTGCTGTTCTACGTGCGCGAGCAGATCCTCGGCGCCACGCAGCATGCAGGAGATGTTGGTGCAGACGCTGACATGATGCCGGCCGCACGGCTGCGTCTCGAACATCGAATAGAAGCTCGCGACTTCATACACCTGGATCGGCGGCAGCTGCAGATAGGCCGCCACCGCATCCATGAGCGGCGCGGTCAGGTAGCCCAGGTTCTGCTCCTGCGCGGCACGGAGCGCGGCGATCACCGCCGAGCGCTGGCGGCCCGCCGGAAAACGCGCGATCCAGTGATCGATTTCGGCACGCGTTTGCGCGGATAGCCCGGCCTGCTGGCCTGAGGGGATCCCGTTTGCCTCGGCGGCGCTCATCAGCGATCAATCTCCCCGAAGACGATGTCCTGCGTGCCGATGACGGCGACCACGTCGGCCAGCATGTGGCCGGTGACCATCTCACTGAGTGCGGACAGGTGGACGAAGCCGGGCGGGCGGCACTTGAGCCGGTAGGGCTTGTTGGCACCGTCGGACACCAGGTAGACGCCAAACTCCCCTTTGGGCGCCTCGACCGCCGCATAGCTCTCGCCCTCGGGCACGCAATACCCTTCCGTCATGAACTTGAAATGATGAATGAGCGATTCCATGTCGCCCTTCATCTCTTCGCGGCGCGGCGCGCGCACCTTGCGATCGTCGATCATCACGGGACCCGAATTGGCGCGCAGCCAGGTCACGCACTGCGCGATGATGCGGTTGGCCTGCCGCATCTCCTCGATACGCACCAGGTAGCGGTCGTAACAGTCGCCGCTGCGGCCCACGGGGATGTCGAAATCCATCTCGCGGTAGACTTCGTAGGGCTGCTTCTTGCGCAGATCCCACTCGACGCCCGAACCGCGCAACATGGGCCCGGTGAAGCCCAGCTGGATCGCACGGTCCGGCGTCACCACCCCGATGTTGACGGTGCGCTGCTTCCAGATGCGGTTATCGGTGAGCAGCGTTTCGTACTCGTCGACGCAGCCCGGAAAGCGCCGGGTGAAATCCTCGATGAAGTCGAGCAGCGTGCCGGCCCGTGCCTCGTTGAGGCGCGCGACGTCGGCTTCCGAGCGCCAGCGCGATGCCTGGTAACGCGGCATGGCGTCGGGCAGATCACGGTGTACGCCCCCGGGGCGGTAATAGGTGGCGTGCATGCGCGTGCCCGAGACCGCTTCGTAGCAGTCCATCAGGTCTTCGCGCTCGCGGAAGGCGAACAGGAACACTGTCATGGCGCCGATATCGAGGCCGTGCGAACCGAGCCACAGCAGGTGATTGAGGATCCGGGTGATCTCGTCAAACATCACGCGGATGTACTGGGCACGGAGCGGCGGCGTGATGCCCAGCAGGTTCTCGATCGCCAGCACGTAGGCGTGCTCGTTGCACATCATCGACATGTAGTCGAGGCGGTCCATGTAGCCGATCGACTGGTTGAAGGGCTTCGATTCGGCGAGCTTCTCGGTACCCCGGTGCAGCAGGCCGATGTGCGGATCGGCCTTCTGGATCACCTCGCCGTCCATCTCCAACACCAGCCGCAGCACCCCGTGCGCCGCCGGGTGCTGGGGCCCGAAGTTCATCGTCAGGTTGCGGATCTCAGCCACCGCTCCCTCCCAGCGCTGGATCGTAGCGGTTGTCATGGCGGATGACGCGCGGCACGAGGGTGCGATCTTCGATGGTCACCGGTTCGTAGACCACCCGCTTCTGCACCGGGTCGTAGCGCACTTCGACGTTGCCAATCAGCGGGAAATCCTTGCGGAACGGATGACCGATGAAGCCGTAGTCGGTCAGCAGGCGTCGCAGATCCGGATGGCCGCGGAAAAGAATCCCGAACAGATCGAAGGCCTCGCGCTCGAACCAGCCGGCGCTGGCCCAGATGTCCGTGACGGAATCGACCGCCGGCTCCTCGCTGTCTTCGCACCAGGCCCGCAGGCGCAGCCGCCGGTTGTGCGTCAGCGACAGGAGCTGGTAGGCGACCGCGTAGCGGCGATCGCCGCGCAGCGTGTGCGCCGCGGCGCGATCGACGCCGCGGCTAAACCCGGAAGTAGTGGCCTGCTCGGCCCGCCACTCGGCACGGCCGTAGTCCAGGTAATCGACGCCCGCGATATCGATGAGCATCGCGAACTGGAGCGCGGGGGCATCGCGTAACACCTGGGCGACGGCCAACAGCTCGGCGCTGGCTACTTCCGCCGTGATTTCATCGGCCCCGGAGACGTGCAGCGCCAGCCGCTCGCCGCAGGCCGCGCGCAGATCGGTCGCCAGGCTGTCGCTCGCAGCGCCCAATTCAGGCCGCCGCTGCCGCGCCGCCATGGCGGTCGATTTTGCGCTGCAGCTGGATGATGCCGTAAATAAGCGCCTCGGCCGTGGGCGGACAGCCCGGCACATAGACATCCACCGGCACGATGCGATCGCACCCCCGGACCACGGCATAGGAATAATGATAATAACCGCCGCCGTTGGCGCAGGAACCCATCGAGATCACCCAGCGCGGCTCAGGCATCTGGTCATAGACCCGGCGCAGTGCCGGGGCCATCTTGTTGACGAGCGTACCGGCGACGATCATGACGTCCGACTGACGGGGGCTCGGGCGAAACACGATGCCGAAACGGTCGAGGTCGTAGCGGGAAGCGCCAGCGTGCATCATCTCCACGGCGCAGCAGGCCAGGCCGAAGGTCATGGGCCACAGCGAGCCGGTGCGCGCCCAGCTCACCAGGCTGTCCAGCTGCGTGGTCATGAACCCGCGCTGCGCGAAACCCTCGGCGCCATCCTCAACTCCGCCCAGGGCGCCCAGCGCCGTATCCCCTGTCGACGCTAGTCCCATTCCAGGGCCCCTTTCTTCCATTCGTAGATGAAACCGACCACGAGCACGCCGAGGAACAGGCCCATCACGCCGAGGCCGAAGCGCCCGGTGGAACCGAGCGAGACCGCCCAGGGAAACAGGAAAGCGATCTCGAGATCGAAGACGATGAAGAGAATCGCGACCAGGTAATAGCGCACATCAAAGCGGGCGCGGTTGTCTTCGAAGGCATCAAAACCGCACTCATAGGCCGAGAGCTTGTCGGCGTCACCGTGCTTGCGGACGCCAAGGCGTCCAAGTATTGCGCCGAGCCCCAGCAGCACCGCCGCCAGCAAGGTGGCGATGGTGAGGAATATCAGCACCGGAAGATAGTTTTCGAGCATCCCGATCCACCTGGTGTCAAAAAGGGCGGACAGTTGCCCATCCGCCCCCGATTGTCGCCGCAATTCTACGAGAGAATTGGTGCCGACGGGGAGATTCGAACTCCCACACCTTGCGGCGCTAGCCCCTCAAGCTAG
>JAYUZI010000297.1:0-5177 GCA_043751915.1 Gammaproteobacteria bacterium
TGCGGCATGACCACCGCGGAGGGCGTGAGCGCCGCGATGGACGCGGGAGTCGATGCGATTGGCTTCGTATTCGCGCCCTCGGTGCGGCGCGTGACCGCAGACCGTGCGGCGGAACTGGCGCGCCCGGCGCGGCAGCGGCTGACTTGCATTGCGGTGACCCAGCATCCCGAGCAGTTTGCAGTCGACGAGATTGTGCGCAGCTTCCACCCCGACCTGCTGCAGACCGATCTGGAAGATTTTGCGCGGCTTCATCTACCGCAGCGCCTGGCGCGGCTGCCGGTGGTGCGGGCCACGGACGCGCCGCTGGCGGAGTATCCGGCGCGGTTGCTGTTCGAAGGGGCGCGCAGCGGTACCGGCGAGGTCGGCGACTGGCAGCAAGCGGCGGCGCTCGCGCAGCGCTCGCGCCTGATACTGGCCGGCGGCCTGCACGCGGGCAACGTTGCCGAGGCGATCCGCACGGTGCGCCCGTTCGGGATTGACGCTTCGAGCGGCGTCGAGGCGCGAGCAGGCGTCAAGAGCTCGACGAAGATCAGGGAGTTTGTGCAGGCCGCACGCGCGGCATTCAGCGAGATCGAAATATGAACGACCACACCATCGACAGCCAAGGGCGCGAACAGCTGATGGCGCAGTTGCTGGCTGGAGAATTTCCCGACCAGTACGGGCGCTACGGTCCATTTGGCGGGCGCTACGTGCCCGAAACCCTGGTGCCCGCCCACGAGCGACTCGAGCAGGGCGTGCAGCGCTGGCTCACGGACCCGGATTTCCAGCGCGAACTGCAGCGGGAACTGACGACCTGGGTCGGCCGGCCGACCGCGCTCAGCCATGCGCCGCGGCTTTCGCAACGCTGGGGCGCGGACGTCTGGTTCAAGCGCGAGGACCTGGCGCACACCGGCGCGCACAAGATCAACAACGCGCTCGGCCAGGCGCTGTTGGCGCGGCGGCTGGGCGCGCAACGCGTTGTCGCCGAGACCGGCGCCGGGCAGCACGGTGTGGCGAGTGCCGCGGCCTGCGCACGCCTGGGGCTGCCGTGCACGGTCTACATGGGCGCGGTGGACATGGAGCGGCAGGCGCCCAATGTCGGGCGCATGCGGCTGCTCGGCGCCACCGTGGTGAGTGTCACCAGCGGCGATCAGACGCTGCGGGCGGCGATCGACGAGGCGATGCGCGACTGGGTGGCCGACCCGGAGGGCACTTATTACCTGCTCGGTTCGGCGGTGGGTGCGCACCCCTACCCTTACCTGGTGCGGGAGCTGCAAAGCGTCATCGGCCGCGAGGCGCGCACGCAGATCCAGGCACAGTCGGGTGGCCTGCCTGATCTGGTCATCGCCTGCGTCGGCGGCGGCTCGAACGCGATCGGGCTGTTTCATCCTTTCATCGGTGATCGCGGCGTCGCCATTCTCGGCATCGAAGCCGGCGGGCGCGGCGCGGGGCTCGGCGACAACGCAGCGCCGCTGAGCTACGGCCGGCCCGGTGTGCTGCACGGCAGTTATTCCATGCTGCTGCAGGATGCCGATGGCCAGATTCAGGAGACGCAATCGGTATCGGCAGGCCTCGATTATCCGGGCGTGGGTCCGGAACACGCGCTGCTGCAGGCTTGCGGCCGCGTGAGCTACGAAGCCGCGGGCGATGCCGAGTCCCTGGCTGCGGTGCGCGAGTGCTGCGAATACGAGGGCATCCTGCCGGCGATCGAGAGCGCGCACGCGCTGGCCGGCGCGCGCCGCTGGGCCCAGAGCCATCCGGGAAAGCGCATCCTCCTCGGGCTTTCCGGGCGTGGCGACAAGGACATGCTGACGCTCACGCAAATGCTGCTGGCAAAGACACCGGCGGGAGCGGTGTGATGCTGCCGCGTGAGCGCATCGCCGCGGCGATCCTCGGCCGCGCGCGCGGCGGCGAGCCGGCGCTGGTCGCGTTCCTGACCGCAGGATACCCGCGGCGCGACCGGTTTCGCGAGCACCTGGGCGCCATCGCAGCTGGGGCCGATGTGGTCGAGATTGGCGTGCCCTTCACTGATCCCTTGGCCGACGGCATGACCATCCAGCGCTCCAGCCAGGAAGCGCTGCGCCAGGGCGTGACGCTGCAGTGGATACTCGAAGAACTCACAGCGATGCCGCGGATGAGCGTGCCGCTGCTGCTGATGAGCTATCTCAATCCGCTGCTGAGCTTCGGCTATGAACGGCTCGCGGCCGCCAGCATCGCCGCCGGCGTGTGCGGTTTAATCATTCCGGATCTGCCGCTCGATGAGAGCGCGGCCCTGGGCGCGGCGCTCGACCGGCACGGACTGGCGCTGGTGCAGATGGTCACGCCGGTGACGCCCGCGGCCCGGCTCGCGCGGCTCGCCGCGGCGAGCCAGGGGTTTGTGTACGCGGTGACTATGACCGGCACCACCGGGCACAACGTCGCCACGCCGGCGGGCATGCTCGAGTACCTGGCGCGCGTGCGCGCCGTCGCCAAGGTGCCGGTGTGCGCCGGGTTCGGCATCCGGTCGCGGGAACAGGTTGAACGCCTGCGCGGGGCCGTCGACGGAGTCGTAGTAGGCTCGGCGCTGGTTGAGGTGCTCGAGCGCGGCGAAGCGCCGCAGGCCTGGCTGGCGGCGTTGCGGCATTCCGCAGTGTGAGCGCGAGCGCGCAACCACCGCGATTGGCGCTGGTGCTTGCGCTCCTGGCGACGCTCGGCCCCTACACCATCGACGCCTTCTTCCCGTCGATGCGGGCGATGGCCGCGGAATTTGGCATCAGCTACTGGCAGGTGCAGCAGACGCTGACCGTCTATCTGGTGCCCTATGCCTGCATGTCGCTGGTGCACGGGTCGCTTGCCGACGCCATTGGCCGGCGGCGCGTGGTGCTGGCGGGACTCCTGTTCTACGCGCTGGCCTCGGCTGGCTGCGCGCTGGCGCCGGGCTTCGGCGCGCTGCTGTTCTTTCGCGCCATGCAGGGCGTGGTGGGCGGCATCGGCCTGATCATCGGCCGCGCCGTGGTGCGCGACTGCTACAGCGGTGCGCAGGCGCAGCGCGTGATGAGCGCGATCACCATCATGTTCAGCGTGGGGCCGGCGCTGGCGCCGGTGATCGGCGGCTGGGTGCACGTGTGGCTCGGTTGGCGCGCGGTGTTTGCCAGCATGGCGGTGTACGCGCTGGCGCTGGCGCTGCTGGTGTTGCGCAAGCTTCCCGAAACACTGCCGGTGGCCGAGCGCGCGCCGCTGCAGTTTGGTCCCCTGCTGGGCAACATGCTGGGCATTGCCCGTCATGCGGAATTCCTGCTGCTGACGGCGGCCAGCGGGCTGTGCTTCGTGGCAATGCAGATCTACATCGGCTCGGCGCCGGCGATCATCCTCGATCACTGGGGCGGTACCGAGACCGGCTTCGCAATGCTGATGGTGCCGATCGTGTCCGGCTACGCCCTGGGTGCGCTGGCTTCCGGACAGCTCGCGGGACGGCTGCCGCCATCGCGCCAGGCCAACTACGGCTACACGCTGGTGCTGGTCATGACCGGCGCGATGCTGGCGCTCCAGACCCTGATGGCGCACCCGCCTGTCCTGGCGCAGCAGCTGCTGCTCGCCTGCACCGCGTTCGGGCTGCAGCTGCTGTTTCCGATCATCACACTGCGCATCCTCGACCTGTTCGCCCAGTCGCGCGGCGCGGCCACGGCGGCCAATACCTTTGTCCTGCTGCTGCTGGCCGCGCTCATGATGGGCGTGCTGGCGCCCTGGCTGTCGGCATCGATGCAGCGGCTGGCGTTCACCGCCTTCGTGTTCAACAGCGCCGGCTGGTGCGTGTGGCGCTACGCCCGGCACTACCAGCGGCGCCTGGCCGTGCTCTAGCTGCGGGCGAGGATAGCCACCATGCCGCCGATGCCGGTGACGGCGAGCAGGCCGCCAAGCCACTGTGGCTCGACACGGAGCCCGAGCCAGAGTATTCCGCCGAGCAGGAACGCTGCCGCGGCCAGCAGCCGCTCGCGCTGCCGCTCAGGGGCTGCGGCGCCGGCGTGCGCCGGGGCTGGCACGCCCGGATCCGCGGCCGCGCGCGGCGCGCCATCCTGCGCGCGTTCGACCGCCGCGCGGGACAGCGCCGGCAGCGCCTTCAGCACTTCCAGCACGTCGGGCAGGCCACGGCGCAGGTCGCGCAGCAGGTTGCGCGGACTCATGCGTTCCCGTTTCCAGGCGCGCAGCACGGGCGCGGCCGTCTTCCAGATGTCGAGTTCCGGATAAAGCTGACGACCCAGCCCCTCCACGTTCAGCAGCGTCTTCTGCAGCAGGATCAGCTGCGGTTGGATCTGGCCGTCGAAGCGTTGCAGGGCGGCGAACAGCCGCAGCAGTACCGTGCCGAAGGAAATCTCGCGCAGCGGCCGGTCGAAGATCGGCTCGCAGATCGTGCGTACCGCGGATTCCATCTCATCGACGCGCGTATGCGCGGGCACCCAGCCCGATTCGATATGCAGCTCGGCGACCCGCCGATAATCGCGATCGAAAACCGCGAGGAAGTTGTCCGCCAGATAGCGCTGGTCGCGCAGCGCGAGCGTGCCGACGATGCCGAAGTCGATCGCCGCGTAGCGCGGCTGCGCGGGGTCGTCGACCAGCACGAAGATATTTCCGGGGTGCATGTCGGCGTGGAAGAAGTTGTGTCGGAATACCTGCGTGAAGAAAATCTCCACGCCGCTTTCCGCGAGCCGCCGGAAGTCGGTGCCGCGCGCCCGCAGTGTGGCCAGGTCGCCGATCGGTACGCCGTGGATGCGCTCCATCACCATGACTTCGCTGCGGCACAAGTCCCAGTGCACTTCGGGCACGTACAGGAGCGGCGAGCCGGCAAAATTGCGCTTCAGCTGCGAGGCGTTGGCCGCCTCGCGCAGCAGGTCGAGTTCATCGAGTATGGTCTGGCGATACTCGTGAACCACTTCGAGGGGACGAAGTCGCCGGGCCTCCGGCCACCAGCGCTGCGCGAGCTGTGCCATCGCCTGCATCACTTCCAGGTCGCGACCGATCTGCGCGCGCATGCCGGGGCGCAGCAGCTTGATCACCACTTCGCGCCCGTCGAGGCGGCGGGCGACGTGCACCTGTGCGATGGAGGCAGCGGCCAGGGGTTCAATGGAGAAATCAGCGTACAGCTCGGCCAGCGGCCGGCGGTAACTGTGCTCGAGGCTGGCGCGGGCGACGCTGCCCGGGAACGGCGGCACCTGGTCCTGGAG
>JAYUZI010000298.1:0-7492 GCA_043751915.1 Gammaproteobacteria bacterium
GCCGGTGCCGGAACTCTAGATCATCGGCATGGCACCGGCCATCAGGCTTCCGTACACAGGAATCTTCGCAGCACGACCAATCCCCAGGTATCGCGTTCACAATACTTCAGCAGCGCCCTGGTGAGTTCCTCCCTCCGCGCCGCGCTGACCGTCCCTGCTCTAATCTGCAGGAACGCGAGCTGCGCCCCACCGCCCTCCTGCACTTCCCCGAGATCGGCATAGTCGAGCCCAGGATCGATTGTGGGCAGCACGGCCTTGATCGACCACGATCCCTTCATGTCGCGGTGATAGTACGCCGCCCGCGTGGTCGGCAGCAGATCCACAAGTCGCGCCGCGACGCCGCGCAAAGCGTTGGCCAGCGAGGGCAGCCGATCCGCCAGGCCCTCCAACACTCCACGCTCGAACGGCGCGTTATAAGCAAACACCGGACCGGCGTCTGGCAGCACCTCCAGGAGCGATCGCGCCAGCGCCGCGAAATCCCCAAAATTCTCCAGACCCAGAAACTCCGCGTGCCGGACGCGCGTCGCGGACTCTTCCACATGGAGCGACCACTGGAACGGCAGCTGCTCATAGGGCCGGGTACCGATGATTTCGGGAACGGCCAGTCCGATGGTCTCGAAATCCAGGTGCGCCATCGGATAGGTCAATTTCCGTAAGTTTACTGTCGGTGCCGGATCAAAAAACGTTTCTCCCGTGATGGTGACCTGATGGACCCGCAGGTGCACTTCGCTGTTGAGCAGATGCTCCGGGACCTGCGTGAGGTCCGCATAGCCCGCCTCGACCAGCGCCTCAACCACCTTGCCGCCACGGGGCAGCAATTCCACCGGAAACTTGGGAAGCGCGCCCCGTTCTCGCGTGCATCGCTCCATGAACGGACACTCATACGGACTCGTGCACTGCGCCCCCATGGGAACGATGGGACGGACCAGGCTCGCCATCACTTGCTGCAAAGCCGCGGCGGATGCCGCGATCTGCGGCA
The DNA here is from genome assembly GCA_043751915.1 of Gammaproteobacteria bacterium. GTDB lineage: Bacteria > Pseudomonadota > Gammaproteobacteria > Steroidobacterales > Steroidobacteraceae > FEN-1191. The sequence goes on from JAYUZI010000298.1 coordinate 980, forward strand.
GCGCCACTTCGATCTCATCCGTGACATCCTGTTCCGCAATGAATCCGTCGTACTCACCCTGTCGCCTGAGCACGAACGTGCGATCGACGTGCGCCAGCAGCACCCGGTCGATGGGAACCCGGCACCGGCGCAGCACTAGCGTCTGAAAACCCACGTCCGCAAGGTGTTCGGGCTTCACCGATGTCGATGACTTGACCTCCACCAGCGTGGCATGAGCCCCGCAGCTTCGCAGCACATCGGCAATGACCGCCAGCTCCCCCGCGCGGAACGCCGGCTGATAGAGTACCGGCGGCGCCCCGTCTCGCATGAGCCGTGTCGTCTCGGCAATCGCCGCCGGCATGCCCTTCGCGCGCGAAATCACCGTGCCCGGCTGCATAGTTTGCACCAGCTGATCCACCGCCCGCCCGTTCGCGAACGCCACGTTATCGGGCACGCCCGCCACCAGCGGTTCATGCACTTCGTTCCACAAGCGCTTGGGGCACTGCAGGCCGGAGGTAAAGCGGGATTTGGTGAGCCAGGGCATGAGCGGCTATTCTAAGCGCACAAAGGCGGTTTTTATCGATGCAACTGCATAGCTTCGGCACCACGAACCGGCTCGTCTCCGTCATCGGCCAGGGCTCCTGGCAGATCGAGGTATCGGGCAAGGCCGACGCGATCGCCGCGTTGCGCACTGGCCTCGATCTGGGTCTCACTCACATCGACACCGCCGAGATGTACGGAGCGGGCGCCTCCGAGCGTGTGATCGCGGAGGCGATCCACGGGCGGCGCGATGAAGTCTTCCTGGTCTCGAAGGTCCTGCCCACCAATGCTTCCGCGCGCGGCACGCGCAAGGCCTGCGAGCAGAGCCTGCAGAGCCTCGGCACCGATCACCTCGACTGCTATCTCCTGCATTGGCGCGGCAGCTACCCGCTCACGGAAACGATCGCGGCGTTCGCAGCCCTGCAGCGCGATGGCAAGATTCTCTCCTGGGGCGTCAGCAACTTCGATGTCGCCGACCTCGAGGAAGTGACGGCGATCGCTGGCGCCCCCGCCTGCAACCAGGTGCTCTATCACCTCCAGGAACGCGCGATCGAGCACGCCGTCATTCCCTGGTGCGCAGCGCATGGCACCGCGGTCGTCGCCTATACGCCTTTCAGCCCATCGGTGACGCTGTATGACGCGACAACTCCGGGCGCGCGCGTGCTGCAGCAGATCGCCGCGAGGCACGGCGCGACGGCACGGCAGGTGGCGCTGCGATTCCTGTTGCGCTACCCGAACGTCTTTGTGATTCCGAAGGCCGCGCGACTCGAGCATGTCAAGGAGAATGCCGGTGCCGACAGCTTCGAGCTCAGCGCAGCGGATACTGCCGCCCTCGAGGCAGCGTTCAAGCGGGAGCCACCGCGCGAGCTGCCCATGAACTGATCTGCGGGCCGACCTGCCGCTGCAAAGCCTCGCGACAGGAGGTGAGGCGGATACACCACACCTATGTTCTAATTCATGGCGTTGCAAATCAAGAGGGGGTTCGCTATGGAAAAAGTCATCGTCAACCTGTTGAGCCAATTCGAGCGTGGCCAGATATCCCGCCGCCAGCTCGTGCAGAGCCTGGCGTTCGGCCTGGCGGCGGTGGCCGGGGGAGCGCCGGCTCGCGCTGCCGCAGCGTCCGCACACCAGGGCTTCAAGGCTACTGCGGTCAATCACATTTCATTCGGCGTCGCGGACTATGGACGCACGCGCGATTTCTATGCGGGCCTGTTCGGAATGGCCGTCAGCCAGGACGACGGCAAGCAGTGCTACCTCACCTTCGGTGATACGGTGCTCATCGCCCGCAAGTCGCACCAGCCGGGCGACAAGCCCTTTGTCGATCACATTGCGTACACGATCGACAACTGGAATCACAAAGACGTCGAGGCGGAGCTCCAGCGTCGCGGCCTGAATCCGCAGCCGGACGACGACAGCTTTCATTTCAACGATCCCGATGGCTATGATGTTCAGATCGCAGGCAAGGACTTCATGACGATGCCAGCATGAAGCGGTCGATCGCTATTCTCTGCAGTGCTGCGCTAGTGGCACTGCAGGTCGGGAGCGGCGCTTCCGCTGACGCGCGGGACGCCATCGATTATCGCCAGCACATCATGAACACGCTGAATGAGCAGGCGGCGGCGCTTGGGGAGATCCTGTCGGGGGCAGCGCCGGACGACAACGTCGTCGCGCATCTCGACGCGCTGGCGCTTACGGCAGCGACGGCGCTGAAGGCCTTCGAGACCAAGGTCCCTGGGGGTGAAGCCCGGCCCGAAGTGTGGTCGAAGTGGACGGATTTCTCGCAGCGGATGACGGCATTCGCACAAAAAGCCAACGCCATGGCGAAACTCGCCCATGAGCAGGGGAAAGAGGCGGCGCTCGCCAACGTGGTGGATGCGCTCAGCTGCAAGAAATGTCACGACACCTACCGCAAAGAACAACCCGCGAAATAGCCTCTTTGCGCCTGCACAAAAGGGTGTGGGTCATCCTCAGCGTCCTGGGCGCAACCGCCGGCGCCGCCCCGGCGGTTGCGCAGAGCAAATATCTGGCCACCGCGGGCGACTGCGTCAGTTGTCATACTCGTTCTGGAGGCGCGCCGTTCGCGGGCGGTTTGGCTTTCGACACACCCTTCGGCACGATTTATTCGACGAACATCACGCCGGACGTCCAGACGGGCATCGGCAGCTGGAGTGCCGGCGACCTGCGCCGCGCGATGCACCAGGGAATCGCCCGCGACGGCTCCCAGCTGTTCCCGGCGTTTCCCTATACCTCGTTCACCCGGGTGAGCGACGCCGATGTCGCGGCCATCTACGCCTACCTCAGGACCGTGCCGGCCGTGCGGTACACGCCGCCCGACAATGGCACGCTGCTGTCGATGCGCTGGCCCCTGGCCGCGTGGAAAGGCTTGTTTTTCGAGCCGGGGCGCTATCGGGCCAATCCGGCGAAGCCGATCGAATGGAATCGGGGCGCGTATCTGGTCGAAGGACTGGGGCATTGCGGCGCCTGCCACACGCCGCGCAACTGGCTGTACGCAGAGCAAAGAGCCAAGGCCTATCAGGGCGGGGCCGTCCAGGCCGCGGTCGCGAAGGGCAAGCGCCGGCGCTGGTCCGCGGTCGACCTGACTTCTTCGCCGCAGGGACTCGGGCCCTGGTCGATCACGGACCTGACGCAGTATTTCCAGACTGGCGTCAGTGCGCGTGCCGGCACCTTCGGCCCCATGAACGAAGTCATCGTCAACAGCCTGAGACTCCTCGCTCCGGAAGACCTGCGCGCGATGGCGGTGTACCTCAAGAGCCTGCCCGGGCGGGCCTACGCCGGCAAGACCGCATCACCGCAAATGGTGAGCAGCGCGGCGCCGATCTACAAGGCGCGGTGTGAGAAATGTCACGGTCGCTCAGGGCGCGGCGGATTTTTCAGCGGACCGCCGCTGGCCGGCAGCGCGGTCGTGCAGGCCGTGGATCCGGCCTCGCTCATCAACATCATCATCTACGGCCCGGAGACACCCCACGAGATTTCCTATGGAGCCTGGGAAACCATGCCCTCCTACGGCGACGTACTCGACGATGGGCAGATACAGGCGCTCAGCAACTTCATGCGCGGCAGTTGGGGCAATCGCGCCAGCGCCGTGAGCCTGGGAGCCGTGCGCGACCAGCGTTGAGCGGCACTACTTCGGCGGCACGCGATAGTTATCGTGACAACCCTTGCACGTGAGGCCGGCCTGCATCTTACGGCCGACCGTGGCCACATCCTCGGTGTTCGCGGTCGCTGCAAGATCGGCGGTCGTCGCCACCAGCTCGTCGAGCCGTTTCGCGAAATCCGTCCAGTTGGACCACACTTCCGGCTTGGCATTGCCGCCCGGCACCTTGTCCTGGAAAGCCCGCTTCGCCTGGGTTGCGGTCACTGCCAGCACCTTCAGGTGCACGGCGAAGTTGTCGGGCGGCGCCTTCTTCCCGAGGATCATGCCGATGGCGCCCATCTGCTCGCCCATCGTCTTCATGACGTGGGTACGGTAGTCAATGGCATCCTGATCATCCGCGCGGCTGATCGCCGGGGCGCACAACAGGATAGCTAGAACAATCAGGGTGCTGCACTTGTGCATATCAACTCCTCAGCTGCGCGCGCTCCATGAGTCGCAACGACCGATTTCATCCACGGGCCCACTCATGATCACGCAGTTGCCACAGGCTGGCCGGCTGCTACCCTGCATAAAAAATGCGCACGCGCCACACGCCTGGTTCGCAACGCCGGACACGCTCGCATAGTGGAGCGAAGTGCGCAGCGATTCCGATTCCGGATCGACGCAGGCCTGCGGCGGCGCGGTGGCGCGGACCATGCGCGGCGCCGCTACGACTCCAGCCAGGGCGAGCAGCGCGCGGCGCAGGACGATTCGGCGAGACGTTTCAGGCACGGCCATAGGCTACCACTATGGGGGGCCCCGATAGGGCTCCGCAAGCCGCCTGGCCGCAAGCAGCGCGGCCGATGGGCGCGATGCAGGAACGACGACAACTTGCGTGAACTCGGCACGCAGCGCCGATGAGATCGCGGTATTGGCGCCCGTGCCGGGATCCGGATAGGCGTCAGCCAGGCGCCGCATGGCCTTGTAAAGCGACGGAGCCGAGGTCTGCCCATAGTTCTGGTGGTGCGTCGACCAGGACCTGATCAACTGCGAATACCAGGTCTCGACGTCCGAGTAGCCGGCCATCAGCCCCTCGGCGGTGGTCGGCGTCAGCTTGAGACGCAATCGCGCCGCGCGCATGTACTCATCAGTCGGGAGCGAGAACGGGCTCCACGGGTAGACGATGTCCGTGGGTTCCGTGCTGAGTACGCCAGCGGTGATCCGGCCGTGGAGCTGCTGTATGTACCTCGCACCCCAGCGCGTGTCGATCCGCTGCGAACCGCCTGGCACGATTTTCTTGCCGGTCGCGTCGGACAGCAGCGGGTCGCGGCCCCGATATACAGTGACCTGCACATCAGGTGCATTGATAAGGCTATCGACACCCGTCAGTTCGATGATGATCCGATTGTACTGGTCCTTGCCGATCTCCTCGTCGTCAAAGAACTGGAAGGCGCCATCTGGCCCCCGGTAGTTCTTGATGCATCCGAGCACACGATAGAGCTGGTTGTCGATTCCGGCTTCACCTGCCGGGCTGGTGAAGTCGTTGGGTCCGACCTTGCCGTCGAGATTGAGGCCGAGGGCGGTCGGTCCACGTGCCTCGAGAAATCTAAACCCGTCGGGTTTCGTCGTCGGGTACCAGCTGTCGATTTCCCACCGCAGCTGGGTGTCCAACAGTGCCCGCGGGGCGCCAGTCTCGGGAAACCGCTGCTTGAATTGCTCGCGATTGCCTTCGTTGAAGCCTTCCGGGCATTCGCTCTTGCCGTCGCCCGTCTGGTAGATCGCCCAGTGCAGGTTCGTCAACGCATAGGCGATGGTGCCATCCTTTGGCGCGGTCGTGTCGGCAGCCATCGCGCCGCGGTAATCGGCAACCGCCAGCGCCAACACGACCAGTGTGCACTTGGCTTTGTTCATCGGTCCCGACCAAAGTATTCATCACGCAACCAGAACGCGTTATAGCCCTCGCGCTCCGAGCGGAATTCGCCATGACCATCGGCATTGACGTCGCCGGGATGGTCATCACCCGCGTAGGTGTAGACCGGCCGATCCCGAAAGGCCCACACGTGCAGTGCACCCACCTGGTCGGGTGCGGCGCGCCGACCGGTTTTCGGATCGATGTCCATCACGCTCCACGAACGGCTGCTGCTGCGGGCGTCCTTGGGCGCGAGTAAGTATGGGAAGCCGCGCAGGCACCGCTCCCAATCACCTCCTCCGCACATCGCGAAGCGATACACCTGGCTCTCGTCGGGGTGATCGCAACCGAGCTGGTCCAGTGCATCGTCGCCGCAGGCGTAAGAGTAGATCGTCTTGCCGTGCTCATCGGCGAGCACCTGCCCAGCCGTCGTGTCCTGTGCCGTGAACCCCGGCGGCGGGCTGGGCGCCCGCTGAGTGTAGACATTGTGCCAGCCCGGCACATCGCTGCCCTCGACACTGCGAGTGCGCGTGTCCATGGCATAGCGATAGAGCGGCTGCCCGCGAAAGGCCCACTGCCGGTACCCCGGCGAACGCTCGATGATCGACCAGTCGCCATGCGGCCGGACCGACACGGGAGCCAGCATGGGCATCCAGGTGCGCGCGCAGACGGCGTCGCAGTTGGAATGATCGGGCCCGTCCTGATCCGAGGCGTAGATGGAAAACTTCCGCTCGGTCTGCAGCAACCGGCCCAAGCTCGTCGTTGATACCTGGAATCCGGGCGGCAGGTCAGCGGGCGGACCAATCGGCTGCCGCAAGGCTGGCAGATCGCCTTCGTGTATATAGCTGTCGCTCCCCAACACATCGCCCGGGCCCTGATCGAGCGCGGAGGTATAGACCGGCAGTTCGTCGTAGGCCCACTGCCTGAGGCCGTCCTTGCGCGTGATCACCGTCCACTTGCCCACGGGCCTGGCACCGGCCGCGGCAATGAC
>JAYUZI010000299.1:0-2900 GCA_043751915.1 Gammaproteobacteria bacterium
TGGATGAGCAGCTGCTCGAGGGTGCGGACGCGATCGTGGTGTCCCCGGGAATCGCTGCGCGCGGCGCCTTCTTCGATGCCGCGCGTGTCCGCGGCCTGCCGGTGTTCGGCGACATCGAACTGTTCGCACGCGCCGCGCGCGCCCCCGTGGTCGGCATCACGGGCACCAACGGCAAGAGCACGGTGACTACGCTCATCGGCCGTATGGCACAGCGCGCCGGGCGCCGCACGCGCGTCGGCGGGAACCTGGGAGAGCCGGCCCTCGAGCTGCTCGATCCGTCCGCGGAACTTTACGTGCTCGAACTGTCGAGCTACCAGCTCGACACCACCGAGTCGCTCACACTCCGTGCCGCCGCGGTGCTGAACGTCACGCCCGACCACCTCGATCGCTACGCGACGCTGGCGGAATACGCGGCGTCGAAGGCGCGCATCTTCCGTCGCTGCGGCACCGCGGTGCTCAACGCTGACGACCCACAGGTGGCGGCGATGGGCGGCGAGGCGCAGCGGCGCCTGCGTTTCTCGCTCAACCCGGCAGCGGACGCCGAATATACGCTGCAGCGTGATGATGGACAGGACTGGCTCGCGCGCGGCGCAGAGCGGCTCATGGCACTGGATGATCTCAAGCTCACGGGCCGTCACAACGCCGCCAACGCGCTGGCCGCGCTTGCGCTCGGCGAGGCGCTGGACCTGCCGCGCGCGACGATGCTGGCCGAGCTGCGTGACTTCGCGGGGCTCCCGCACCGTAGCGCGGTGATCGCCGACATCGCCGGCGTGCGCTACATCGACGACTCAAAGGGCACCAACGTGGGCGCCACGCTGGCGGCGATCGACGGACTCAATGGCCCGCTGCTGCTGATCGCCGGCGGTCTGGGTAAAGACCAGGACTTTGCGCCGTTGGCTGCCGGGCTCCGCGGAAAGGTACGGTTGGCACTCCTGATCGGACGTGACGCGCGTACGCTTGGTGCGGCGCTCGGCTGTCACTGCCCGATCGAATATTGCGCGACGCTCGAGGCGGCGGTCGCCGCCGCCGCGCGCCTGGCGCGGCCGGGCGACACTGTGCTGCTGTCTCCCGCCTGCGCGAGTCTCGACATGTTCCGCGACTACGCACACCGCGGCGCAGTCTTCGCCGCGGCGGTACGGGGGCTCGCACCATGAACGCCGTGGCCACACCGATGCAGCGCAGCACTGGGCGCGCGCCGCTGGTGCGAGTCGATGTGGTGATGCTGCTGCTGGTCGCGGCGATCCTGCTGCTGGGCCTCGTCATGGTCACTTCGGCTTCGGTGACCGCCGCCGCCCGCGAGAGCGGTGATCCCTTCGCCTACCTGGAGCGGCAGCTGGTGCTGGTGGCCGCCGGCCTGGCGCTCGCCGCGCTGGTGTTCGTGATTCCGATCGCCGTGATCGAGCGCTGCGCGCTGCCGCTGCTGATCGCAGCGGGCGTGCTGCTGTTGCTGGTGCTGATTCCCGGTCTTGGCCATGTGGTCAAGGGCGGGCGACGGTGGCTGCGTCTGCCAGGCCTCAATTTCCAGGTATCCGAGGCTGCGCGCGTGCTGACGCTGGTATACGTCGCGCATTACTGCGTGCGTTTCGAGACCGCGCTGCGCAGCAGCGCCGGCGGGCTGCTGCGGCCGCTGGCGCTGCTGGCCTGTCTTGGCCTGCTGCTGCTGCTCGAACCCGACCTCGGCGCCGCGACCGTGCTGTTCGTCACCGGTTTCGGCCTGCTGTTCCTGGCGGGCGCGCAGCTGCGCTGGGTGCTGGCCGCCATGCTCGCCGCCGCCGGGGCGCTGTCGCTGCTGGTGATGTTCTCGAGCTACCGCATGCGGCGGGTCACGGGCTTCCTCGATCCGTGGGCCGACCCGTACAACACCGGCTTCCAGCTCACGCAGTCGCTGATCGCCATCGGCCGCGGTGAATGGTTCGGCGTCGGCCTCGGCGCCAGCGTACAGAAACTCTTCTACCTGCCCGAGGCGCACAACGATTTCCTGTTCGCGGTGCTGGCCGAGGAACTGGGCCTGGTCGGCGTGGTGGTGACGCTGGCGTTGTTCCTGGCGCTCGCCTGGCGGGTGTTCGCGCTGGCGCGTCGTGCGCACGACGCCGGCATGAAATTCCACGCCTATCTCGCCGCCGGCTTCGGCCTGTGGTTGCTGGTGCAGGCCTTCGTCAACATCGGCGTCAACATGGGCGTACTGCCGACCAAGGGCCTGACGCTGCCGCTGATGAGCTACGGCCGCAGCAGCATGCTGGTGGCGCTCGCGTGGTTCGGGCTTATCACGCGGGTCCACCACGAAGTCACCGGTGGCGCGCGCGGCGCAGCGCGCGGGCGGTTCGCATGAGTGCGCCGGTGGCGCTGATCATGGCGGGCGGCACCGGTGGGCACGTCTACCCGGCTTTGGCCCTGGCGCGGGAGCTGCGCACCCGCTCCTGGCGGATCATCTGGCTCGGCACGCGGCGCGGGCTCGAGGCCCGCGTGGTGCCGGCCGAGAACATTCCGATCGAATGGCTGAGTGTGGGCGGCCTGCGCGGCAAGGGACTGCTGACCTGGCTGGCTGCGCCGTTCCGCCTGGTGCGCGCGCTCCTGGAAGCGCTTGCCGTCATGCGTCGGCATCGGCCGAGCGTGGTGGTGGGGCTGGGCGGCTATGTCAGCGGTCCGGGCGGCGTGGCGGCGTGGCTGGCGCGCGCGCCGCTGCTGATCCACGAACAGAACGCGATTGCCGGGTTCACCAACCGCTGCCTGGCGCGCCTGGCGCGCGAAGTCTACGCTGCGTTTCCCAACGCGTTCGGCGACGGCGTCGTCACGCAGGTCATCGGCAATCCGCTGCGCGCCGAGATCGCCGCGATCCCGCCGCCGGCCGAGCGCTTTGCGCTGCGCAGCGGCGCCATCCGCATCCTCGTCATCGGTGGCAG
>JAYUZI010000300.1:0-2913 GCA_043751915.1 Gammaproteobacteria bacterium
CGCGTCAGCTGCAGGAGTGAAGGCAGGGCGAAGCCCGCCAGCATGGCCACGGCGACCACCAGAGCGATGAACACCGGCGTCCAACCCGCGGGCGGCAGATCGGTGCGCAGGAGCCCCGCCAGCGCGCGCAGCAACCAGGTCTGCGTCAACCAACCCGCGAGCGACCCCACGAGCGTCGCTGCGAGGGCGAGCAGCAGCAGCTGCAGGACGCTGACGCCCAGCACGAAACGCCGTTCGGCGCCCAGGGTTTTCATCAGCGCCACCGCATCGAGATGCCGCGCCACATAGCTGCGCGCGCTCATCGCCACGGCCACCGCGCACAACAGCACCGCAACCAGCCCCGCGATCGACAGAAATTGTCCGGCGCGCCGCGCCGCATCGCCGATCTGCGGACTGGCGTCAGCCACGTTGGCGAGCCGCTCCCCCGGCCGTGCGCGCGGCGTGAACCAATCGTGGTAGGCACGCAGCGCGCCGGGGTCGCCAGCTAGCAGCAGCGCGTACTCCATGCGGCTGGCCGGCTGCACCAGTTGCGTGGCCGCGAGATCGAGGTCGTTGAACAGCAGTGCCGGCGCGAATTCCACGAATGCCGAACCCTGATCGGGCCGGCTGATGAGGATGCGGCTGACACGCAAGGTGAGCGCCCCGACCGTCAAGGTAGCGCCGGGCTGCACGCCCAGCGCCGCGGCGAGGCGCGAATCCGGCCAGCATTCGCCGCGGGCGGGAATCGCGCGTGTCACGCTGCTGGCGGCAAAAGGCTGCGCGGCGACCTTGAGCGTGCCGCGCAGCGGATAGCCTGCACTCGCCGCGCGGATGTTGGCGAGCTGGCTGGCATCACCGTTGTAAACCACCGACAGCATGGTGGTCAGCCGCGCGGTCTGCAGCCGGAGCGATTGCGCGTGCTGCCCGAGTTCCGCCGCGAGCGGCTCGGGCGACTCGACGCGCGCATCGGCCGCCAGCACCTCGCTGGCCTGCGCCTGCACCGCGCGCCCGATGCGATCGACGAGAAAACCCACGCCGGTGAGCGCCGCAACCGCCACCGCGAGCGACACCCACAACACCGCGAGCTCACCCGCACGCCACTCGCGCCGGAGCGACCGCACCGCCATGGACCACATTCGCATGGGCTAGGCCAGGGACCCGCTGTCCATGGTCAGCACCCGGCCGCAGCGCCCGGCCAGCGCACGATCGTGCGTCACCAGCACCAGCGTGGTCTGCGACGCCGCGTTGAGCTCGAAGAACAGCTCAATAATGCGATCACCGGTCGCGGTATCGAGATTGCCGGTCGGCTCGTCGGCAAACAGCACGGTGGGCTGCCCGACCGACGCCCGCGCCATCGCCACGCGCTGCTGCTCGCCGCCGGAGAGCTGGCGCGGATAGTGCCCGGCCCGCGCGGCGAGGCCGACGCGCTCCAGCATACTGCCGGCCTGCTCGCGCGCGTCGCGCTGCCCCCGCAATTCCAGCGCCAGCATGACGTTCTCGAGCGCCGTCAGCGCCGGCACCAGGTGGAACGACTGGAACACGAAGCCCACGTGCGCGGCTCGGACGCGCGCGCGCCCGTCCTCATCGAGCGTCGTGAGTTCCTCGCCGGCCAGCCAGATCCTTCCGGAACTCAGCGTATCGAGGCCCGCCAGCAGCGCCAGCAGCGTCGACTTGCCCGCACCCGACGGACCGACGATCGCCACACTCTCGCGTGCGCGAATTTCCAGCGAAACGTCGCGCACGATGGTCAGCAGCCCGTCAGGACTGCTAACCTGCCGCGTCGCCCGCTCCGCTTTGAGAATAATGTCACGCGTCATCGGTATCCTGCTGTGTCTGTGGCTCGCGCTGCCCCTCGGGGCGGCGCGCGCCGCTTCGGTCGGGAAGCCGGTAATCCTGGTGTACGGCGACAGCATCAGCGCCGGTTACGGGATGGCGATGGAACAGGGCTGGGTGAATCTGCTGTCGGGCCGCTTGCGTCAGCAAGGTTACGGATTCCGGCTCGTGAATGCCAGCGTCAGTGGCGAGACCACCACCGGGGGCCTCGCGCGGCTCCCGCGGGCGCTTGCCGCTCACGACCCGCGCATCGTGATCATCGAGCTCGGCGCCAACGATGGCCTGCGCGGGCTGCCGCTGGCCACGACGCGCGCTGGCCTTGATGCGATGATCACCCTCGCCCTGAAGCAGCGGCGCACCGTGCTGCTGCTGGGCATGCGCATGCCGCCCAACTACGGCGAGCGTTATACGCAAGGCTACGCGGCCATATACGCCACCCTGGCACACCGGCACCGGGTCGCGCTGGTGCCGTTCCTGCTCGAGGGGGTTGCGGACCGCCCGGCACTGATGCAGGCCGATAACCTGCACCCGAACGAGCGCGGTCAGCCGGTTCTGCTGGATAATATCTGGCCGGTGCTCAGGCCGCTCCTGCGCACGAAGCCGCACTGAACAACCTACTACGACCGCCGCAGGTGAGCGTATGGACAGATTCTGGGTCAAACAGTATCCGCCGGGCACACCGGCTGAGATTGATCCGAACGAATATGCGTCGGTCACGGCACTCATCGACCAGAGCTGCGCCCAGTTCGCGCAGCGCACCGCCTACATCCAGATGGAACACCGCCTGAGCTACCGCCAGCTCGACCGGCTCTCCGCGCGCTTTGCCGCCTGGCTGCAGCAGCGCGGGCTCAAGAAAGGTGATCGCATTGCGATCATGCTGCCCAACATCCTGCAGTACCCGGTGGTGATGTTCGGTGCGCTGCGCGCCGGCCTCACGGTCGTCAACACCAACCCGCTGTACACGCCGAGTGAACTCGAGCACCAGCTGCGCGACTCCGGCGCCACGGCGCTGGTGGTGCTCGAGAATTTCGCTGCGGTAGCCGAGCAGGCTCTAGCCGTGGTGCCCGTTGCGAACGTGGTCGTCACTGCTGTCGGCGACCT